>JBGTNV010000069.1:0-12414 GCA_041742875.1 Saccharimonadales bacterium (SeqCode)
CTGATGTACCGCGGCCAAACCTGGCAGGAACATTTGCGGCAAGAAGGCGTGACCGAAACCGAACACCGCGACAAGAAGCGTACCGAAGCAGAGCGCCGCGTCAAAGCCGGACTGGTACTGGCTGAGATTGCTGAAGCCGAAAAGATCGATATAACAGCTGCCGAGCTGGATGAGCGCCTAGACTCGCTCAGGACCCAGTATCAGGATAAGGCAATGCAGGCCGAGCTGAACAAGCCGGAAAACCGCCGCGAAATAGCCAGCCGCCTTCTGACAGAAAAAACCATCCGGAAACTAGTCGGCTACGCTTCTGCAGGGTAATGCCTGCAGACTTGAAGCAAGGGCCAATGGCGACACAGGTGATACACCTGACTGATTAGCACTCTTGACGTGAGAGTGCTAATTTCTTATTATGGAAGTACTATTATTATGTGACGCAATTTTTGCGCACTGCGCGAACGAAAGGCGGCTGTGAATTATGAGTGTGCTTGTCCCGACTGTTATTGAAAACGAGGGCCGCTACGAGCGGGCCTATGATATTTATTCCCGGCTATTAAAGGACCGGATTGTCTTCCTGGGTACGCCGGTCGAGCAGGTTACGGCCAACCTGATCGTGGCGCAGCTGTTATTCTTGCAGGCCCAGGACTCTAAAAAGGATATATTTTTCTACATTAATAGTCCGGGCGGAAGTGTCTACGATGCGCTGGCTATCTACGATACGATGCAGTACATCACGAACGACGTCCAGACAGTAGGCATCGGTATACAGGCTTCGGCCGCAGCATTTCTGCTGAGCAGCGGCGCAAAAGGTAAGCGATATGTCCTGCCGAATGCCACTGTCATGATCCATCAGCCTTCCAGCGGAACACGAGGCAAAGTTACAGACCAGGAAATCGACCTTCGTGAAACATTGCGCATCAAGCGTTTACTCGAAGAAGTTATGGCCAGCAACACCGGCCAGAAGGTCGAGCGTATCCACGAAGACATGGAACGTGACAAATGGCTTACCGCTGCCGAGGCCAAAGAGTACGGCATTGTTGACGATATTATTAAAAGTCCGCCAAAACTGTAAGGCCTGTGTGCCGGCACGAAAAATCAGTGTCGCTTACCTAAGTATGTTGGACAAAAATTAATGAGTCTGATATTACTATGATACGTCTCGAACCTTGATACCTTCGGAGGTGGATCCATGCTCGTACCGGGTGTCCTAGCTATAATTGCAGCTAGTCTTAGCCTACTGGCTTTTCGGAAAAGCACACGACTGAGTCCCAGCGGCAACAGGTTCCGTCTAGCGTTACAGGATCGTTATCCAACCGGCGTTATACCGCGGGGGGAAGCGATCCGGCTGTACACTATGAAGTTGGAGCCTCTGGCTTGGTCGGCGGTAGGAGCACTTCTGGCAATATTAGCGCCCTTGTTTGCAGCGTGGCTAATACTTGCTTTGCCAGATCATATCGCCTCAAACCGGATTATCCTCCTGGCTGGTGTCCTTGTGGTGGGATTACTTGCCCTGATATATACCGTCCTGGAAGTATTGAGCTGGTGGTACGCAGCTGCGTGCAAATCATGGCGGTTCCTGATCAAGCTCAAGAAAGCCGAAAGGCGGGGCAAGGGCATGGAAACCGTCAAAATCCGGTACTAGCGGAGGGCGTAGAGTGAGACTAAGCTGGTGCGGCAGCTATAGATGATTAGGGATTAGAGGGATTCGAGGGATCAGATAAGGGATCAGATCCTATGCTTGAGCAACCTGCTCGCATCCCCTTCCCCCTTTTTTTAATCATCACCGCACAGCAGTACTTTGTATACCGGAAGATACAGGAAGACGAAATCGCTTGACATCATGGAAACAATCACTCACAATGTAACTCTAAGAAGTAGTGTAAGCAGGCAGTGCTTTTATTTTCAATAATATGCTCTACAATACTTTCATCAGTTAGCCAGCACCAAATACCCCTGCTTAGAGAAGCTTCGCGCGAAACAACAAACCATACAAATACCTCCAAAAGGGAACAGGGGCAAATTCGGTACGATCGGTACGAAAAGTACTTTTGGGTGCTTCCGGGCACTTCCGGGCACTTCCGGGCACTTCTGCCACCTTAGCTTTTTGACTGTAGCTTTTGTCCGACCTGAAGCTTTGTCCGATAGGTCCGATGGGCTATAGGCAGTCAGTGGCTACAGTATAAGGGTGTAATACGGCTGCGTAGCAGTTGTTGCAAGATACTAGCATATCCCTGTTTCTAGCCAATAACTTCATATCCACCACTACACTAAATAGTAATAATATTTTGGGGGCGTGCTCGCACATGACGAAAACAGCGAAGACAACAACGAATGCTATGCAGACAAAAGCCGACGGCCGCGTGTACTTTACTCAGGCCGATGACGCGATTGCGTTGCCGAGTCTGGTAAATCACCAGAACAAATCATTCCAATGGTTTATCGATGAAGGGCTTGGTGAACTGTTAGCAGAAATCAGCCCAATCGAAGATTATACCGGCGCGAAGCTGTCATTACGGTTCAAAGACTACCGCTTTGAGGAGCCGAAGATGACCGAAGCCGAAGCCAGGGAGAATAATGTTAGTTTTGACGCGCCGCTCAAAGCGACCGTGGAATTGACCAATAAAGTTACCGGCGAGGTCAAAGAACAGGAAATCTACCTAGGTGATTACCCGTGGATGACCCGGCGCGGAACTTTCGTTATCAACGGTGCCGAACGTGTAGTAGTCTCGCAGCTGATCCGCAGTAGCGGCGTATTTTTCACTGCCGAACTGCACGGCGCCAGCAACTTGTACGGTGCCAAAGTTATTCCCGGCCGTGGGGCTTGGCTGGAATTTGAAACTGCCGCCAATGGCGCGCTTTATGTCAAGATAGACCGTAAGCGTAAAATTGCCGTTACTACGTTGCTGCGGGCGCTAGGCCGGAATGAAGCCAAGATGCGCGAAGCATTCAAGCACGTCGATAGTGGCAAAGTAAGCTATCTGGACGCTACGATCGAAAAAGACCCGTCACGTGGCACAAATGACGCGCTGATTGAAGTCTACCGTCGGCTGCGCCCCGGTGACTTAGCGACTGTCGATAACGCCCGGGCGTTGATCGAGAACATGTTCTATAACTTCAAGCGTTTTGATTTTTCTCGTGTCGGACGGTACAAAATCAACAAACGCCTTGACCTCGATGTGCCGAATACGATCGAAAACCGGACCATGCGTATCGAAGACCTGGAAGCTATTATCGCTGAAATTATCCGGCTGAATAACACACAGGAGCCGGCTGATGATATCGATTCACTGGCTAACCGCCGGGTAAAATTAGTCGGCGAACTGGTCCAGCGTCAATTCCGTATCGGTCTGCTGCGTATGGAGCGCAACACCAAAGACCGTATGTCGATGAGTGAGATCGAGACAGTCCAGCCTGGCCAGCTTATCAATGCCCGTCCGGTGGTTGCAGCTGTCCGTGAGTTCTTTGCTTCATCCCAGCTGTCACAGTTCATGGACCAGATCAACCCACTATCGGAGCTTGCCCACAAACGCCGGCTCAGTTCTATGGGCCCTGGCGGACTGTCCCGCGAACGCGCCGGCTTTGAAGTCCGCGACGCCCATGCCACCCACTACGGCCGCATATGTGCCGTGGAAACTCCGGAAGGTGCGAACATCGGTTTGGTACTGAACCTGGCCAATTACGCTCGGATCAATGATTACGGCTTCATCGAGACGCCATACCGCAAAGTCATCACTGCCGCTACGCCAAAAGATATCATAGGTCACATTGCTGCTGTTAATTATGAAGATGACAAGGGTACTGTTATCGTCAAAGCCGGTGCGACCGTTACGGCAGCCGATGCCGCAAAACTCGCCAAAATCGAGAAGAAAGTTACTTGGCCGGTAAAAGCCCGTGTCACGGGCGATGTTGAATACCTGGACGCCGCCGTTGAAGATAAGGCGGTTATCACCGGCGCCGGTACGGTAGTTGACAAAAACGGTCATTTCGTAGAAGAACGTGTCAGCGCCCGCCAGCACCAGGCATCCGGTGAAGTTGACGCCAATGATGTGACGCATATGGACGCCGCCCGCAACCAGATTATCGGTTCCAGCGCCGGCCTGATTCCTTTCATCGAAAAGAACTATGTATACCGTTCGTTAATGGGTAGTAACCAACAGCGTCAAGCCGTACCACTAGTACAACCCCGTGCCCCGATTGTTGGCACCGGCCTTGAAGCTCCGGCGGCCCGCAATACCGGCCAGGTCGTCCTTGCCGAAGCAAATGGCGAAGTCATCAAAGCCAACGGCCAGGAAGTAGTAGTCAAATATGCAGACGGCGCCGTAACGTACGAGCCGCAGCATTTTGTCCGTTCCAACGAAGGTACGAGCATTAACCAAAGAGTGGTTGTCAGTACTGGCGACACAGTCAAAGCCGGCGACGTACTTGTCGAAGGTATGTCGATTGAAAACGGCGAACTGGCACTTGGCAAAGACCTGTTGGTCGCTTTCATGCCTTGGAGCGGTTACAACTTCGAGGATGCCATCATCATCAGCCGCAAGTTAGTCGAAGATGATACGCTTACCTCCGTACATATTGTCGACTTTATGATCGAAGTCCGTGAAACCAAACTGGGCCCGGAACTCGTCACCCGTGACATTCCGAATGTCTCCGAAGATACACTGCGCCATCTGGATGATGGGGGTATCGTCCGTATCGGCGCCGAAGTCCACCCTGGCGACATCTTAGTCGGTAAAATTACACCGAAAGGTGAGCAGGAACTAAGTTCCGAAGAGCGCCTATTGCGTGCCATATTCGGTGAAAAAGCCAAAGAAGTCCGCGATACATCGCAGCGTATGTCAAACGGCAAACATGGCAAAGTCGTCGGCGTCAAAATATTCAGCCGTGAAAACGGCCACGAACTCAAAAGCGGCGTCATCAAACAAATCCAGGTCTTCGTCGCCCAAATGCGCAAGATTTCTGTTGGTGACAAACTTGGCGGCCGTCACGGTAACAAAGGTGTAATTGCCCGTATCCTGCCCGTCGAAGACATGCCGTTCATGGAGGATGGCCGTGCGGTAGACATTATCCTGAACCCGCTCGGCGTGCCGTCGCGTATGAACGTCGGCCAGCTGTTCGAGACCCACTTGGGTATGGCGGCGCACGCCCTCGGTATCAAGGTCGCCAGCCCGTCATTCAACGGCGTATCGACAGAAAAAATTCAAGAGCTGTTACGCCAAGCCGACCTGCCAGAAGACGGCAAACAACAGTTGTACGACGGACGAAGCGGTCAAGCCTTTGCTGAGCGTATCACAGTCGGCAGCATGTACATGATCAAACTGAACCACATGGTAGCCGACAAGATCCATGCCCGCAGCACCGGTCCGTACACTATGGTCACGCAGCAGCCGCTCGGCGGCAAAGCTCAAAACGGCGGCCAGCGTTTTGGCGAAATGGAAGTCTGGGCTTTGGAAGCGTATGGCGCCGCAAGTACGCTGCAAGAAATGCTGACCATCAAGTCCGACGATGTCTATGGCCGCAGTAAGGCCTACGAAGCCATAATTAAAAAGACCGAGATTATCGGACCGAAAGTACCGGAAAGCTTCAACGTGCTGGTAAAAGAACTGCAAGGCCTATGTTTGAAAGTAGATTTAGTCAGCTCCAACAAAGTTATCGACGCCGAAGATGTCCTGGCTACCAGCGTCATGCAGGAAGCTAATGACCCGCCGGCTGTCGAGGTACCTGCACCAGTCATATCGGATATCGACCTGACCGAAGAAGTCGCTGCCAGTGATTTTGAAGAAAGCTTTGAGGAAATTGAAGCTGCCGCAGGTGAGGCTAGTGACAGCGTTCTGGTGACTGCTTCCGCTGATGATGATAACGACGATAGTGACGACCAGGCTGTTGCCGGCAAAGAGGAGGCAAAAGCTTAATGGGAACCATCCGCGAACTATTGAATGAAACTTCAGTGGAATCTGAAAATAGTAAATTGCAAATTTCTCAAACTTATATGGAAGGAGCTGCATAATGGCAAGACACTCTTACAGCACCAATATCGCGGCCTTTGACGGTGTCCGTCTCGCTGTGGCGAGCCCGGCTGATATCCTGGACTGGAGTTACGGCGAGGTCACCAAGCCGGAAACCATCAACTACCGCACCCAAAAACCGGAGCGCGACGGGTTGTTCTGTGAACGGATATTCGGTCCGGTCAAGGACATTAACCCGCATGACGCCAAATACAAAGGTGTCCGCTCGCGGGAAGCAGCCGTCGACAAAAACGGCGAGCTTGTTACCAAATCGATCGTCCGCCGCGAGCGTATGGGCCACATTTCCTTAGCCGTACCGGTCGCACATATTTGGTTCCTGCGCGGTACGCCATCGGCTATCGGCTTGCTGCTTGGCGTTACGGTTAAAAATCTGGAGCGCGTCGCCTATTTTGCCAGCTATATCGTTACCGAAGTTGATACAGCTAAGCGCGACCAGATGCTGGCCGATAAAGAAGCCGAGTTCGCTGCCGCCAAAGAGGCCGTCAAATTACGCTATGAAGCCGAGTCCAAAAAAGACGACGCCAACATCAAAGCCCTGGCAGAAATGCAGACCAAAGAACTAGAAGAGGTGTCGGTCGCCTACGAACAGGTTAAAGAGCAATTGAACAGCCTGGTACACATGCGCCTGTTGAATGAAACGGATTTCCGCAGTATGCCGGATAGCTTGCGCAGTATGGTCAAGGTCGGCATGGGAGGTCAGGCGCTGCGCGAGCTGCTGAACCAAATCGATCTGCCGTCATTGATCGAAACGCTGAGCAGCGAAGCCGAAGATGCCAAAGGTCAACGTAAGAAGAAATTGATGAAGCGCCTGCGCTTGTTGGAAAGCATGCAGCGTGCCGGAATTAAGCCGGAGTCGATGTGCGTGTCGGTCTTGCCGGTCATTCCCCCGGACCTTCGTCCGATGGTACAGCTAACCGGCGGCCGCTTTGCTACCAGTGACCTGAACGACCTCTACCGCCGGGTGATCAACCGCAATAACCGCCTGAAAAAACTTATCGAACTGAATGCGCCGGAAGTTATTCGCCGCAACGAACAGCGAATGCTGCAGGAAGCAGTTGACGCTTTAATCGACAATAACTCAACTCGCTCCGGCCGTGCCGTAGCCGCTACCGGCCAGCGCCGCCGCCTGAAATCCTTGAGCGACATGCTCAAAGGCAAGCAAGGCCGGTTCCGCCAGAACCTGCTCGGTAAGCGTGTTGACTACTCCGGCCGTTCGGTTATCGTATCCGGTCCGGAATTGAAGATCAACCAGTGCGGACTGCCGAAAATGATGGCGCTTGAACTTTTCAAACCGTTCGTAATCGGCGAGCTGATCTTCCGAGAGCAGGCCCATAACATTCGCTCTGCAACCCGCATGATCGAAACCGGTGAAACAGCCGTTTGGGATGCTCTCGACGAAGTCATCAAAGGTAAATACGTGCTCCTGAACCGCGCACCGTCGCTGCATCGCCTGTCTATTCAGGCCTTCCAGCCGGTCCTTATCGAGGGCAGGGCAATCCAGCTGCACCCGTTGGTCTGTAAAGGTTTCAACGCCGACTTCGACGGGGATCAGATGGCCGTCCACTTACCGCTGTCCGACGAAGCCCAGGACGAAGCCAAGAACATCATGGCTGCTAACCGCAATCTGTTGAAGCCGGCTGACGGTTCACCCATCCTGCATATCGAACAGGATATCGTGCTTGGCTGTTACTATCTGACATACGACCGTCCCAGTGTACAGAAAGAAACCCGTACCTTTAGCAGTATCGGTGAAGCTTTGATGGCTTATGATGCTAAGCAGATCATCCTGCAGTCGCGCGTACGTTTGCCGTTCCGCGGCGCTACCCGCGACACTACGCTCGGCCGGGTGCTGTTCAACGAAATCTTCCCGGATGACTTTCCATTCCAAGACGAGGCCATGACCAAAAAACGCCTGCAAAAAGTTATGGCCAAAGTCTACCAGCAGTACGGCCAGGACCGGACCGCTGAAGTAGCAGACACTTTGAAAGACCTCGGTTTCCAATACGCAACTGTCTCCGGCCTGAGTATGGGGATGAGCGACTTTGCCGAAATCAAGGGCATGGACGCATTGATTGATGGCGGCGAGGAGCGCAGCGCAGCCATCAGCGACCAGTACGAGCAGGGCTTCATTACCGACGAAGAGCGGTACCGCCTGACGACTGAAAACTGGTCCAAAATCGACAACCAGGTCCAGGAAACGCTGTCGGCCCAAATGGAAGGATTGGAATCGTCGATGGCGATTGCTATTACTTCCGGCGCCCGCGGTAATATTTCCCAGATGAAAATGTGTGTCGGTATGCTAGGTGTCCTGTCGGATGCGTCCGGCCGGGCGATCGAGCTGCCCATCAAGTCCGGCTACATCCAAGGTTTGACACCTTTGGAGTACTTCACCGGTACCCGCGGTACCCGCAAAGCCTTGATCGACATCGCGCTCAAAACCGCCGACGCCGGTTACCTGACGCGGCGTTTAGTTGATGTTGCCCAGGATGTCTTCACACTGGACGATGATGGTGAAGATCCCGGCTTCACTATGCGCCGCTCCGACGCCGCCGAAATCGGTGTGCCGTACGCTTCACGACTGGAAGGCCGCTATGCCGCGGAAGATATCGGTGATTATGTCAAAGCCAGCCAAGCTATCAGCCATGAAGCCGCGCTGGCCATCGATTCCGATGATGCGCTCGACAATGTAAAAATCAGAAGTGTTCTGAGCTGTACGTCAGTCCGCGGTGTGCCGCAGAAGTCCTACGGCTTCGACCCGGCCACCGGAGAGGTGGTCACCGGCCATCACCCGATCGGTGTTATCGCTGCCCAAAGCATCGGCGAGCCTGGCACCCAGTTGTCGCTTGACTCCAAGCACCGTTCCGGTGCTGTCCTGGCTGATGATACTGCACAGGGCCTATCCCGTGTCGAGGAGTTGTTCGAGGTCCGCACGCCAAAAGGCCAAGCCTACCTGACTGACATTAGCGGTGTTGCAAATGTTTGGGAAGAAGGCGACCACTATGTTGTTCAGGTAACCGCCCAGGATAAAGAAAGCATTACGCTCGAACTCGGCGGCCGCCGGGCAAAAGTCGCCAGCGGCTCTGATGTTGCGCTTGGTGATGTCATCGCCTCGAACGAGGACGGTTCCGGGCCTTTGGTATCGCCGATGGCCGGCAGTATCGACCTTACCGATAAAACCGCTACTATCTCACCGTCCAGCCGCAGTGTTGTGCGCTACGAAATCCCCGGCTACAAACAGTTGTACATCAAAGACAGTGACGCAGTCGTTGCCGGACAGCGCCTGACGAACGGTTCCGTTAATTTGCATGACTTGTTGCGGCTGCAAGGCGTTGAAGAAACCCAGCGCTACATAATGAACGAAATCCTGCGCATATTCGCAGGCCAAGGCCAGAACATTGCCGACAAGCACCTGGAAATCATCGTACGCCAGATGTTCAGCCGCGTTCAGGTGGAAGACGCAGGATCAAGCGAATTCGTGACCGGCGACATAGTAAGTAAACTGGCTGTTGTTGAAACCAACGATACGCTGACTGAAGCGGGTAAAGAGCCGATTAAATACACTCAACTTTTGCTGGGCATTACCAAGGCCAGCCTTAGTACCGATTCGTTCCTGAGTGCCGCCAGCTTCCAGGACACTACCCGTGTTTTGATCGGCGCCGCAACCAGCGGCAAAATTGACAAATTGTTCGGCTTGAAGGAAAACGTCATACTGGGCCGCAAGATACCCGTCGGCACCGGCTACCGTGACCCGAAGGAAGCTGCCGATCACGACGACGAAGATGTACGGGCTGTTGATTCGGTTGCAGCCGACGCCTGAATCTGGTACAGTACAGAAGTTCAATAATGAGCGGTTCGAGCCAGAGGTTACTAGTAAATCGATAAAACGTTTAATCAGTTTGAAATTCGATTACAGAATTCGAATACAACATTCGATTATAGTGGGTTTAAAGACATTAGGGGTGCCGATAGTGTTGGCGCTTCGGCACCCGTCTCTGATGCGCGCAGACCGCACAAACTTACAAAGGAGTTTGGATGCCAACGATAAACCAATTAGTACGCAAGCCGCGTGTCAAAGTGACCGACAAATCCAAGTCGCCGGCCATGCAGCGCGTTACTAACAACTTGCGTAACCGTAACTACGAAAAGCCGTCGCCATTCAAACGCGGCGTCTGTGTTAAGGTCACCACAAAAACCCCGAAAAAACCAAACTCGGCGCTGCGAAAGGTCGCCCGCGTCCGCCTGACCAATGGCTACGAAGTCTGGGCCTACATCGGCGGTGAGGGCCATAACCTGCAGGAGCACGCCGTTGTGCTGGTTCGCGGCGGCCGTGTGCCCGACTTGCCCGGCGTACGCTATCACATTGTCCGCGGCAGCCTGGACCTCCAGGGCGTACAAAACCGCAAACAAAGCCGTTCCCTGTATGGCACCAAGAAAGCCGGCAAATAATCATGGGTTGTCATGACGGATGGGAAAATGTGCCTACCGACGGATATCCTTTTCTTGAGGCTGCTGATGTAGTAACAACGACCTCTCCCGAAGGATTGCCTGCAGTAACAGACGAGCAAGCAGCACTTCAGGGTCTAGCTACGTACCTTACCACCCATGAACGCGATGTAGTTGAGCTGGGTATTCGACCCGAAGGAGACCACTATGCCTAGAAAAGTAACAAAATCACTAATCCGGGATATTAAACCCGACCGTATATACAACAATGTCCAAGTCCAGCGCGTTATCAACCGCGTCATGCGCGACGGCAAAAAGCAGATAGCTGAACGCCTGTTCTATACCGGCTTGCAGAAAGCAGCTGACCGCTTGAAGGTAGAAAATCCGCTCGAAGTATTTGAGACTGCCATGAAAAACATCCAGCCGCATGTCGAAACCCGCTCCCGTCGTGTCGGCGGCGCCAACTACCAGATCCCATTCGAAGTCAAAGGCCAACGCCAGCAGCACCTGACAACCATGTGGTTCGTTACTGCCGCCCGCGCCCGCAAAGGTATGAGTATGGCCGACCGTCTGGCACTTGAACTGACTGACGCTTACAATAATACCGGAACAGCCGTGAAGAAACGTGAGGACATCCACAAGATGGCCGAAGCTAACCGCGCCTTTGCACACTTCGCCCGGACTTAATCCATGCGCATTAACGAGCAACAACCTGCGATAGACGGAACGCCAGAGACACTAGTACCTGGCGAACAAGCATTTTTTTGCGACGGCTGTACTTTCAATTGCGGCGCGACAATCAGAGCGGTAAGTGTAAGATTTGCCACATTTGGTATAGACGAGTACAGTGCTTACGTAGATGTCGAGGCGCATGACAAAAAGGGCAATTCGTCGCCACAAGTGCGTGTTCGTGTGGATACATATGATGGAGGTATTGGCACTGACGAGCTACCGTATGTTGAGACGCTGATTGAAGGGGGTGTACGAGAATGCAGAGAGCCAATCAGCGGCAAACGTAATGATCCGCTAGGGTATTTAGGTTCTAAAACCCGGGGCTGTGGCGCCATAGAAGAGATTGACGACAAAGGTCGGGTGGTGCCAAAGTTGGGTATCCGCCGAATATAAGGATTAATGTACTCATGGTGCGTTCTGGCTTAAGGCAGCCCTGTCGCGCACACTCATCAAATAATGTACGCAAAGCCAGCCAAAGCACACGAAAGGTAAACCAAGACATGCCATACGAAGCACTATCCCCGCCGCCGATTGACTCAGAATGTCCGAATATACGTGAGGCCGCTATTTTAGAGTTTGCCGCCGGACAGTTGAATGCCGCTACAGCGTATGGTTTTTCCAGAGGAGACGATGTTATTGGTCACTTGCGTAGCGAAGCAGCACGGGCAACACTGAGTGATGGCTCGGTAGTCACCACAATCACCCGGCTTGCATTACAGAAAGTTTGTGAAAGCTGTCCCGGCCCAACCGATACCGGAGATTGCCCGCGCCAGGAAGTGGCGGAGCGTATTAGCACTATGGTTTTAGATCATTTCGCCGGAGGCCCAATAATCATATCTAAAAGTACGATAAATGTGCCTGAAACGCGTTTACCTAAAAGTATTACTTTTACAACCGATTAGATACTCGTTAAACTAAGCCATTGAATCAGGTGCGCGATAGCGATACTAACCATTACGGCGAGACCAGGAATATAAGCAGTTAAAGAACAGGGATAACAGAGCAATGGCAGACAAGAAAACAGCAATGGATAAAATCCGCAACCTCGGTATTATTGCGCATATTGATGCGGGCAAGACTACTACTACCGAGGGCATTTTGTACCGTACCGGCTTAAACCACAAAATTGGCGCTGTCCACGAAGGCGAAACCACTACCGACTGGATGGCGCAGGAACGTGAGCGCGGCATTACGATTGTGGCTGCGTCTGTCACCTGTT
>JBGTNV010000070.1:0-2795 GCA_041742875.1 Saccharimonadales bacterium (SeqCode)
GCGCCAAATTAAAGTCGTCTTCGCCGTACGCTGGCGCTATATGTACAACACCCGTACCCTCCTCTTCGGTCACAAAATCAGCTTCCAGAACTCTATGAGCACTCGGGCCATGACTTTCAAACAACGGCTCGTACCTTTTACCTATTAGTTCTGCGCCGCTGATCTCCTTGACTATGTCATACTCTAGCGGCTGGTGTTTTTCATTCCGAAATATTGTCGGAATGAGAGTCTTAGCTACAACAATCCGTTTACCTGCATATGCAACAATAGAGTACGTCAATTTTGAATTAACAGCTACTGCGACATTGGCAGGCAATGTCCAAGGTGTTGTAGTCCAGGCTAGCAGATGCAGGTCCGCATCGACGAGCTTCAAGTAGACATACAGACTGGGATCAGTGACTTGTTTGTAGCTGTTCTCCATGGCTATTTCAGACTTAGAAATAGGAGTCGCGTCACGGATACAATACGGTAAGACTTTTTCGCCTTCATAAATCTTCCCTTTTTCATATAAGGTTGTAAACGCCCACCAGATACTTTCCATGTATGCTGCGTCCATAGTTTTGTAGGCGCCCTCGAACTCCACCCAACGACCGATACGATCTATGACACTCTCCCACTCGGTACCGCCTTGCACCATAGCCGCCCGGCAGGCATTGACGTAGTCGCCTACGCTAATTTTTGTACCGATTTCACTTCGGTTTTCTATACCAAGCTTCTTTTCCACATACACCTCGGCAGGCAGACCGTGGCAGTCCCACCCCCATCTTCTTTCAACTCGCTTTCCTCTCATTGTCTGATAGCGAGCCACAGCATCTTTGATGGTGGAAATCAGCAACGTGCCGTGGTGCGGTACACCGGTTATGAACGGCGGCCCGTCATAAAACACATAGGCGTCCGTGTCCGGCCGCTGTGCGACTGACTTCTCGAACGTCCGGTGCTTTTTCCAGTAGCGAACCAGTTCTTTCTCATATTCGATAGCCTTGCGCCGTGTGCCTTGTTTGAATTTCATTATTCTGCCTCTGTTATTCTTATGTTATGCTTCTGCTTTAATCCACCTGGATCGAACTCTTCCAAAGACTGGTTTTGTTCTTCGGAGGCTATAGCAGTACGGCGAAGGAGCACCGCAACAGAAAGCGCCGCAATGCGTGCAAATACACCAGCCCGCGCTAGCCGTAGAAATAGGAAGCGACTTCGTCCATAAGCGGCAGATCCTTGCCGGTCCAATGCTGCAACACCTGCCCGTCGTCAGTAAGGGCCAACAACGCCGGCTGCTGCATAATATCGTACAGGCTCATCGTCGCCATACCTTCGCGTGACTGCGAATCGAGCGTTTCTATCTTCCGCACTACCGAACCGTGACGGGATTGAAAATCGTGAATAAACATCTCGACACTCCTGCTATATTCTGAGTCGGGCCGGTAAATAACAAGCAATTTCATATTGAACCCATTGTACCATAACGCCAGTATATTCCCCGCAACGCCTAGGAGCAGCCGCTAGTTGAGCCGCAGCTCGTGCAAACATAGCAGCTGCCGGCCCGCTGCGTCTGGTTGCCGCAGTTGTAACAGAGCGGCGCGGTTGCGTCAGCCTGTGACGACGGACGGACTGCTTCCATCTGGGCGACAGTAACGCTCCTCGACTGGGCCCCGGACACCGCCGGGGCGGACGAAGCCGGAGTGGCCTGTGCTTTTGCGTGTGCCGGTACGTTTGCGGCATGCGGCTGGTCTTGGACCGCTGCCGCTGCTTCGGCAACCTGCACTATGTGGCCTGAGGCCGACTGATCGTCCGTTAGCAAACTGGTCTGCTCGTCAGGCATATCCTCGATGTTAGCCAGGCCAAGCTCCAAACGGTCGTCAAACGACAAGTAATCGAGCGCTAAGCGGCGAACTATGTAGTCGGTGATTGAGCTAGCGGTGCGGATATCTTCGTCGTCAGTAATGCCGCTTGGCGCGAAGTTAGTGCTCATTAATGTACGGACGTAGCTTTTTAGCGGTACACCATATTGCAGGCCGTGGCTCGTCGAAATTGCGAAGGAGTCCATTAGGCCGGCCAGGGTCGAGCCCTGCTTCGATACGCTAATGAACAGCTCGCCCGGCATTCCGTCCTCGTATTCGCTCACAGTGAAATAGCCTTTCAGATCAACAATGGTGAACTTGTACGTTTTACTGTTGCGGCGCCGGGGCAAGCGGCGGCGGACGGCACCCTTGACGACAAACTTATCCTGGGCTGTTAGAGAGGTGTGCGCCGCTTCGGCCTGAACCGCCGGCTGTGCAACGGAAACGGACGGTGCTCCCGCCGCGACCGCCCCCACCTTCGCATCAATGGACGCCAAGGTCTCTCTCCTTTCATTGTCCTTGCCATCCTTGCGCGCCATACTGAGCGGCTGGGCAACTTTGCAGTTGTCTCGATATATGGCAACCGCCTTCAGCCCCATTTTCCAGGAGTCGATGTGCAGTTGTTCGATGTCTTCGACCGTAGCTGATTCAGGCATATTGATAGTCTTACTGATTGCACCGCTCAGGAATGGCTGTACAGCGGCCATCATTTTGACGTGGCCGAGGTAATGTATAGCGTTGTCGCCCATCGAACAGGCGAATACCGGTTCGTGTTCTTTGCGCAGGTACGGCGCGCCAAGGATAGACTTTTCGACATCAATATAGGTGACTATCTCTTTAGTTTGCTCCGGCGTATAGCCTAGTGCCTTCAGCGCGCGCGGCACGGTCTGGTTGACGATGCTCATGGTGCCGCCGCCAACCAGCTTCTTGTGCTTGACCAGGCCGAGGTCCGGTTCGATG
>JBGTNV010000071.1:0-19904 GCA_041742875.1 Saccharimonadales bacterium (SeqCode)
GTCGGTTGCACAGGCCACCCAGCCCGAAGCCGCAAGCTTAAGCTTGCTGGACTGCTCTTGTAAGAATTTCTTTTGGCTCAGTAGCTCGGCTTTTTTGGGCAGGTAGGTTTCTCGGTCTATGTCTTGGTCGAGGTAGCTATCTAGGAGGCGCTCAAGTTTGGTTTGGAGAGTTTGTATTTTTGGTTGGGTGGTGACTGCAAATGTGTTTGAGGTGGTTTGTGCTAGCGGAAGATCGGACACTTCAACACCTCGCAGGATTGTTCCAGTTGGACGGTGAGTCGGTGACTAATTGTGCCAGCCCAGACCAACCTGCAAAAAAGATGAGGCTTTTTGATGCAAGGTGTGGTACTTTTTCATGATATGAACATAAAACGGGCAAAAGGTCACGGCAGGTATGCCACACTAGCCGTAGAAATACCAGGCTCTCGTGAAGGCTGGCATGTTAAACTGCGGCCCGGTGGCTATCACGAGCGACAAACTAATGAAGCCGCCCGAATCCGGTGGGCGCGGGAGCGACTACCAGCGCCACCACAAGCCCACGCCGTCCGAGTGCCGGGCTTAAGTATGCTCGTTACCGAAACGCTCGAGGGGCAACCCAGCCATAAACACATTGAGGCACTGCCACCCGCCGTAATCCTCTCAGGCCTGACGACAGCACTTGCCCGTATACGGGAGACTGATACAGCCGGTTTTCCATTTGCGCCACCGCGCTGGACGACGGAGCAAGGCATAGCTGAAAACATCGAGCGGCTACAGACGTCAAAAACGAAGCACCGCGAGCTGCACCCTGATTTTGCCGGGCGAACCGTCCAGGAGTTAAGAGACATTATGGATAGCAGCCCTGCCTCTGGTGAAAAAGTGCTGGCGCACGGCGATCTGTGTATGCCAAATATACTCCTAACCGGCAAGGCAGCATTGGCGGGCATTGTAGACTTAGGTAGCTTGCATGTCGGTGACGGCGACCTCGACTTGGCGATTATGTCTTGGACGGTGCAAGCCAATATGGGCGACAAGTGGGCAAATCAGTTGCTCGATTCACATGGTGCCACCGCAAGCGACCAAGGCGTTTTATATAACCGGCTGGCTTACGATTTAGGGCTGGAACGCCCCGACCCGTGGGCATGGACACAAACGCCGCAACTGGCCGGACAACGAGAACGACTAGCAGCATAATAGGACCAAGCAATGATTAGAAAAACACCTCCACTTGATGTACACCTCTTACGCCATGCCGAGGCATATAAAAACCTCGCTAAAGTGCATGGTGGTGGCGACCAACGGTTGACGCCAACCGGCGAACGGCAAGCTCAAACCCTTGGCGGCTTTATTTTGCGTATACACGCCGGAGCCAAAGACTTACGGATAGTGCACCAACCAGAAGGCCGCAGTGAAGCAACGGCTCGTTATATCGGTGGCATCGCAGCCAGTCCGTTAGTAGAAATGCCTGATTTAGTCGGCGTGCGTTTGGGTGTTGCAGGCGGCCTATCAGAAAAGGAACTGACGGAGCGCTACCCGGAAGTGGCCGCCGCATTGATTGCCTGGCGGACCAATAAAGGCGACCTAGGCAGTCGCCCACGGGTGCCCGGCAGCGAGCCAATGGAAGAGTTTGCCGAACGCATACGCCGCGGCGTGGTATCAAGCATAGAGGTGTGTGAGCCTGACAGCACGTTGGTAGTCGTTGGTACTACTTCAACCCTCAATATGATGAACCACTTACTTGTAAACGACGGCGAGTTTGACCGGGCGCGCTACGACTTTATCGAGTTTCCACTAGGCTCACTGGCCACCTGGCATATCTCCGACGAGCCGCCCGTCCAGACCATGCCAATTACTACCCCTACTTCATAACGAAAGGCTTTTACTGATATGAGTATGGAACACCAACCCACTGACGCAACACTACTCGCAGCCCCGTTTGGCTTCGGGCCGCTAGGCAAGGCTATGGCCATTGCCCACGAGTTTGAAGAACGAGGTATGACAGTTAAGGTATTAGGCGACGAATCCGCTCAAAAGATTGCGAGTGCGTCCGGCCTGATTGCCGAAAGCTACGAGTACCGGCAGCCGCTCGACCTTACCGACCTTAATACGGGCGTTACACTATCATGCCTAGACATCAGCACGCCAATTGAAAAATCTGGTACGCCTTTGCTACTGGTAGATTCGCTTTTTTGGCTTCGCGGTTTATGGGAGCGCTTTCCCGAGCACAATGCAGACCGGGTTTTAGCCCAGCGATTCTTTGTTGACGCGCCGCAAGAGGTACTCGATTCGGTTTCCGGGCGACTGCACACAGTTGATGCCATCTTACCGGCTTCCTCGTTAGACCCGGAGATTAACGACAATGGCGAGCTGGTGGTGCTCTATCCCGGCGGTATGCGCTCGCCTTATCTTGGCCTAGATTACCAGGAGAAATACTTGCAGTGGGGTATTGACGTGGCGACAGAAGCAATGGATGCCGCAGATATTGACCCGGCTAATTTTGTTGCTATTACGCCGCCGCAACTCCTCGGCTCATTGGCCGTTAGCAACGTTGAGAACTTTGGTGGCCGCGTAGAATCAGGCGTGACCGACTTAGGCCATTTACTGCGTAACGCACGAACTTTAGTGCTGGCTCCCGGTATTGAGATTATGCTTGAAGCCTGTGCAATGGGTAAAGTACCGCACTATATCCCAGCATTTAACGGTAGTCATATACCACAGCTCATGGCCTACCGGCAGGCTGGCGTAGGCAATGAAATTTGTCCCTCATACGCCGACGCATTACGCGAATTTGAAGCTACAACCGACCATCTGAGCGGCTTAAGTAAAGAAATAGAGCAGCGCAACTTTGACCTGTTACTGCAGCCTGAATATCGGCAAGAGGCTGTAGCAAATTTGCTAGGGGCGTTCGCGGCACAAGAGACGATTACCGACCGCTACCCGTTAGGCAAGCATGGCGCGGCTCAAGTTGTCAACCATGCCATTGCTATGATGTAAGTCATGGCATGTTTGAGCTGAAGCCTATTACCTGCTAGCATAAACAGATGACGACAACATACAAACCCTGCACATATCGAGTATCGGCAAAAGCAGCGATACAAAACCCAAAAGGGCTGCTGTTAGTTAAAGAGGGTAGCGAGTATTGGGACTTGCCGGGCGGCGGCGTCGAACACTTTGAGGATCCGGAACAGGCTGTGCGCCGCGAGATACAAGAAGAGGTTGGCGTATCTATTGCCTCATTTGATAAAAAACAGTTGCAGGCCTGGGCAACGTATGACCATACCGCCGAGCGGCCTTTGTTGTTCTTAGTTTTTCCGGTCCGCACCAAAACAGACGCTGTTAAATCCCCAGACCTGAACATCACCATTGGCTACTTTACCAAGCAAGACCTCAAGATGTTGCCGATAGAGCCTCACATCGAGAAGTACCGGCAAAACCTGATTGAACTTGCGCCAGAAGCGGCTTCCTAGTAATTAGACTTTGTGTGCGATAAAGTGCAGCCACGATGAACCTACTTTGTGGCCATCAGTCGCTACAATACTGGCATAGCCTACGCCCTTAATCACTGCTTCAATGCCAGGGCGCTCCCAATGCGTAAAATAACGCGGCACGCCTAACTTTTCATCAGACCACCCCTTGGCATGGCCAATGCGTAAGCTGGCCGCGAACCGCCCACCTACGCTTAATGCACCGAGCACATTCCTAGTAGCTGTCTCTGCCTCTGGCTGGGTAAGGTGGTGTAATACCGCGTCGGCAAATACCAAATCATACGGTCCCTCAATATCGTCAGTCAGCACATTAAGCTCTCTGGCATCGTGCCCTTGCTCGCGCAGAAGTCGTACAAAGCCAGGAGTAACATCGGTGCGTTGCACTCGAAAGCCCTGCTGTTCTATATAGGCAGCGTCATGTCCAAAGCCTGACCCTATTTCTAGTATGCGTGCGTCAGCGTCTAGCCCGTTCAGGCTGTCGTCGAGCCAGGCCATGGCAGTGCGTGATATTTCGTGTGGCGTATTTGCTATATACCCTTGTACGTGGGCATCATAGGCGGCAATCGTGGGTTGGTTAGTCTCACTCATTGCAATTATTTTATCAAAACTGTACAGGTAAGCCTATTATGCCTAGCGGTAGCGGTAGCGGTAGTCATCCCGACAAAAACCAACCTTTTCAACTAAAAAGAACTATAGACAAAACATTCTGACTTGCACCCATTAGGACATAATTATACAGATTATGCGGTCAGGATTTTGGTGCAAGTTTAAGTGTTTTGTCTATAGGCGGGAAAAGCCAAAAACAACCAAAAAAGGGCGGATCTTAGCGAGCTGCACCCCAGCCCGGCCGGAAAAAAGCAGTATGCTTATGCTTACGAATTCTCAACAAATTGGCTCCCTAACTGGATTCAAATCAAACTCCGTTACCGCTTAATTTTTTAGGCTCGCCTTGCTGTAGCTTAGCCCTGTTGATTGTCAAGTTTTCAGTCTTCCTTGAAGTCTGCTGCGATCATCCACTTCTCACGCATACGAAATGCCGGGATAGTGCCACGGATCGCTTTATTTATGGCCGCATTTCCTGCTACATTGTTTGCCTTTGCCCAAGCAGATACGGTTATAATTTTTGGAGCTGACAGTAAAGTAATGCGTTTATATAGTGACTCGATCAGTAAGCTTGCAAGAATTTCAGTAAAGTCGTCAAATTTGCTAGTAACTCGATACGAATCAAAAGCTGGGTAATAGCTAGTATGCTTGCTCTTGTTTTGGATGATGACAGATGGAAACCTTAACGTCATCAATTGCTGGTTGATAAGCACGCGACCAAGTCGTCCGTTGCCGTCATTAAATGGGTGAATGGTTTCAAACTCGGCATGAAACCACGCAATTTTATCAAGAAAATAGCGATTATCTTGTTTGCGATAATCTGTCACGAGTTCTTCAACTAGTCGCTCTACAAAGTCAGGGTTGGCGCCAACATGAGCCCCAACACGAACCCATTCTTTGCCGCTGCGAAACCTGCCAGCCCAGTCATCTTTTATGCCAGTAAGGAGTATTTTGTGAAGGTCTAAAATTAACTTAACAGTAACTGGCTTATTTGGATTATCGAGCAATGTTTGAGTAATTTTCGCTAAATTTTTAGTTTCGTATATTTCCCGAATGTCGTGGTCTTTTTTTATTGAATCTCTAAGTAGGATGTCTTCAGTATCCTTTAGCGTCAAGGTGGAATTTTCTATAGCATTGCTGTTATAGACCATCTCTGGTATTTCGGCGATAGCAATTTCACGCACTGCCTCAGGTTTGCTTTCGGTAAGCATTTTATACTGCTCAGATAGTGTCGCTATGCGATCTTTAGTGATTTGATTAATCATAAGCTTATTGTAACACACTATACGTGAAAAGTAGTAGAAATATACATAATTACACGCAAAGCAAGAAAAGACAGGTCTAGGGAACAGGTCTGCACTTTACTCTACTTGGTCTGGCTCCCGGGCCGGACAGCGGGCTTCGCCCTTCTTCGCAAAGTCATGCTCGGTCCTAGCACCTGCGCGTGACTTTGCTACGATGACCTCCGGTTCGAGGTTCTGATCCTCAGAACATCCAAAGTAAAAGCCCCAGCCAGAAGGCTAGGGCTTTTACTTTGGCTCCGGGGAAAGGATTCGAACCTTCGACCTAGTGGTTAACAGCCACCCGCTCTACCGCTGAGCTACCCCGGAATATTGGTAAAAGTATAGGATAAATGTTCATTGCCCAGCTAGCCAGCACAATAACTAGTAAAAGTGCTGCTTGCATGTTTCACAACTGAGTAACAGAGTGGATTATACCGAAGCCGCCCAGGTCTGGCAACAGCCGCGCATCAGATTGCCCATGTTGAACAGCAGTTTAGCGGCGGTTTTTGAGGGCCTGGGCCATGGTGCGGGTTTCGTCGCGCAACTTGAGGGTTTGGCGTTTGTCGTAGAGTTTCTTGCCCTTGCCGACTGCTATGCGCAGTTTGATGTAGCGGCCGCGGGTTAGGATCTCCAGTGGTACGACGGTCTTGCCCTGCTGCTTGGCGGCGATGATATGGTCGATTTCGCGGCGTTTGGCCAGGAGCTTGCGGGTGCGGGACTGGGCCTGTTCGTCTATCGGTACGCCGCTTGTGCCGTTGATGGCAGCATTTAGCAGCCACAGTTCGCCGTCCTTTACGGTTACATAGGCGCCGCGCAGCTGGCCGTGCCCCATGCGCAAAGATTTGGTTTCGGCGCCGGTCAGTGCTATGCCAACCAGCAAAGAATCACCCAGCTCGTAATCGTGGCGGGCGCGGCGGTTCTGAATCGACTTGGCCTGATTCTTGTGGGCCGGTTTCTTCTTCATAGCATCATTGTACGTGAGAAAAGAAGCGTAGAGAAAAAATTTATAGTGTTGCATAATACTTTGGTGATAACTTTTAGCGAACCGTATGCTGACAGGCTTGCTGCCGTTTATCCGTACGAAATTGTCAAACAAATTACCGATCCTGGCGCTATACGCTACGCAGAGTTGCCGCATCAGCCGGGTGAGGTCCTGCCCTATATTCGCGTGAACGAAGGTCGCAGCGGCAGGCCGCTAGTATTTATACCTGGATTTGTCGAAGGAGTGCTCGCGAAAGCTCCGTTTGCGGCTGACTTGGCATCACGTGGATTTGACGTTGTGCTTCCCGACCAAAACCGTGCGGTAATTTTGAAAAATTCATCCGACATTCGCAAAGGTGGAGCCTACTCGCAAGCAATGAACTATCTGGCAGTGCTAGAGGCAGAAAACTTGCGGGGCGGCATTGACTTTGCAGCCCATAGCTATGGCTGCTTAATACTCGGCAAGATGGCGGAAATTAAACCTGAAGCATTTGATGACTCTGTGGCTGTACTGCTAGCCCCGGCTGGACTAAGCCACGAAAGCCGGGCAGAGCTGTCTACTCGGTTCAACATGATGCTAGGCTCCGAGTTGTCATCTAAGAAAGACTTTCCTGATGAGAACGGTGAGATGTCGAAGGCTGGCAACGGGCATTTTCAGGCCAATGTTGCACGTGCGGTACGGGAAACTGTCGATTTGGCCAAGCAGCAAGTCGATCACATCAATTTGCTCAGGCTGACGGCTGGCAGGCTTGCTGTAGTCAGCTATGCGGAAGACCAGTTGTATCCACAGGATGTATTGTATCCCCGTATGCAAGAGGTGGTCAGGGCTGGCGGAAGCTGGTCTGTCCCGGTAGCGTTCCGAGAAACTGACGGAGTGCTCCGACTGGATACTGGTGCGACGCATAATGACGAGCAGTTTAATCCATCTCGTGTCGGTGCTGCCGTAGCACAAATACTGCGGGCCGCTTAATTAATCTTCCGGCTTTGCCCGATTATCCGGTGGGCACAAAATCACAAAATCCGACTTAAGACCAAAATCCGCAGATTGACGGGCCGGCCACCTGGCTGGGGTCAGGTTTGAAGTGCGCGCTGGTCAGCATACAACCACGCAGTCAAACTACTGTACTACGCGGTTTGTCTTGGCAAACTCTTCTTTGCCGGCATCCCAAACGCTCGGATCATTCAACATGACTTTTCGGTAGTACCAGTACTCGACGCCCCACAGGTCGATCTCTTTCATGCCGGTGGCGCGGCCGTATTCGAAGCGGCCGTGCAGACGTTCGGCGTTGAGTGATTTGTTCTGCTCTTCCAGGCTGACTTCGGCGATAGGCTTGCCGCGCGGCGGCCAGGGTTCGGCCTGTAGTTCGTGGACGACGGTATCGCGGTCTTGGATAATCTTTTCGGTACCGGCCAGGAATGCGTAGAACCAGGCCGGGAACGGGTACTCGACATAGCGCCCGACAAACGGCACCCAGACCCGCTTGTACACGGATACGGCATATAAATCGGGCGTGGGTTCGTTGATCGGTGTGCCGATGGCGTTGTTGCTGCGGCTGATGATGACCGGGTGGTGCGGGTCGCGTCCTTTTACGAAGTAAAACTCATCGATCAGGCGGTCGCGGCTGTGGTCCGGGCAAATGCCGAATACTTTCAGAAAGTATTCGTTTTCCAGTTGGTAGCTTTCGAGTGCCGGGTGGTTTTTATAGCGGTCGATTACGGCGCCCATGAAATCCTTGAGTTCGGCGGCCCAGACTGCTTTTGGCTGGGTTTTGGCCCATTCCGGCATATGGCACTCCGGCCACCTGGGTTGGCGCAAGCCGATGGCCAGGCTGACATCTGCGCCCTCCTGGTTGGCTTTTTCAAACTGCCAATCCAGCTCGGAAAAGTCGTATTGCCCCTGGGTGGCTTCGATCTGATTCCAGTAGCCTACCAGCCGCAGATGCTTTATGTCCAAATCCCGCAGCATGGCGTCCAGGGTCTCTTTCGGGTCGAGCCCGAAACCGCGGGCATACGCCGGGATGAACGAAGCACTCATCACCACTGGCCGGCCGGTTTGCGTCCACATGTACCAGCGGGCGATGCCGTACATGCCGGCGAATGATAAGGCGACGGACACGGCGAAGATGAGGATTGCTTTATGGAACCAGTTGCGCCGCCAGTATGCTGCAAACCAGGTTCGAAGCCCTTGCCCCAGCCGGATAATTGCCGGAGACCGGCGCGAATTGTACTTTATGTTCGATGGTTTTTTCATGTTTTTGACATACAATACCTACCTAGAGTTTACACCGATATGACAAAAAGCTTAAGTATAGTTATACCCGCCTGCAATGAAGAGCACTTGTTGAAGGGGTGCCTGGAAGCTATTGTCCGCCAAACGGTCGCGCCGGATGAAGTAATCGTGGTAGACAATAATTCTACCGACCGGACGGCGGCTGTCGCCGCCGGTTTTTCATTCGTCACTGTGGTGCACGAGCAGCAGCAAGGTATAGTGTATGCCCGTAACCGGGGATTTGACTTGAGCCGGGGAGATATTATCGGCCGTATAGATGCTGACACTATTTTGCCTCCGGATTGGGTCGAAACGGTAAAAGTTTTTTATGATAACCCGGCTCATATCGGCCAAACAATCAACGGCAGTTGCCGGTTCTATAATTTACACAGCGGCGCGGTCATAGGAGCAATTTACAATTTTGTCGTACACCGGATGAACCGCCTCATTATGGGGTACTACTTCCCCTGGGGCTCTAACATGGCGCTGCCGGCGGATATGTGGCGTAATGTCCGTGAAAAAGTGTGCGTGCGGACAGACTATCATGAGGACCTGGATTTGGGTATCCATCTCCATGAAGCCGGCGGTACTGCACAATACCTGCCAAAGATGCGCGTCGGGGCGGTGGCCCGGCGGATAATGACGGAGCGCGGCCATTTGTGGGGGAATCTACGCATGTGGCAGTATACAATGCGCCAGCACCGTTTCGTGTTGTGGCCGCTGAGTGTGCCGCTAAGCGTTGGTATTTGGCTGGGAAGCTACGGGGTTTTCGCTATTGAATATGTCTGGAATAAGCTATTCGGTCCCAGACCTGTATAGAACCCATTACACATCTCCCCCTCCAGTTTCAGCCTGCGCTGACACCTGGTATTTATCAGTGTAAGCTGAACTGCTGCTCTGTTGTTTACCTAACGGGTTCCGGGTTAGTACAGTTGGCCGGATGCCGGCAGGTTATTCCGAGATTCCGACTCCGGGGTATTGTTGATGCGGATTAAATAATGCACCCCTTTTGGCGCGACAGCGTGCAACTGGGCAAGCAGATAGCGCATTTTTCTGGCCACCGGCTTGCCTGGGACCATCACGAGGTCCCAGTTGCCGCCTGATACCGAACCGCTCACCATTACTTTATACAGCTCAGCTTTGTCTTCCTTCTCTGTCTTTAAGCCATATTCCGACGTGGCAATAACCCTTTCGGCGTCGTCAGGGTGTTGTACCGCCAATTGTTCGTAGACTTCCGAGGCGCCTAAGTCATTACCAGGATCTGTATCCCGCATATTGCGCTTCTGTAACATGTCTGTGCCGTGCTGATTATCAAACGTCTCTTCACTCATAGGCCGTACTAGAACGTTCTCCAGCCCAGCTAGCAGGTATATCTGACTGCCGGTGTAAAATAGTCCGTTGTTCAGGCTGGTAAAGCCTGCGTCGGTTGCTGCATCCGCGCATAATGCCTCGATGATTTCATGTCCAAGCTCGTGCTCTAAGACGCCATATTTGGATTTAATGTCCAGGTGCAGCGTATGTGTTCCGTTGACGAAGCCAAGTATCCGATTGCCTTCTGCGTCTGGCTTAGAATTATAAAGGACAATCTTTTTAACTTCGCTAGCCTTTACGATATCTGCGGGGAGCAGAGAAATCGCTCTTGAAAGACCGTGTATATCGCCTATATCCAGATCATCGATGACTGCGGCTTCTGCAACCGCCATCTCTGTCTCCGTAAGTCTAGCCAAATCAGTCCGAATTACCATGTCTTTATCAATAAGCTGCAAATCAATGCCGTAGTATTCTTTTGTAAGGTTTTGAACCGTTTCAAACAGCAGCGTCTTTTCTGGTAGTTCCGAGGTGCCCTCGGCAGTGGGCGGTACAGTTTTGAGCGCGTGCCTGAATGTGGAATATCGTAGATCGCCGCCCAAATAGAGTGCATAGGCTTCACGCTCGTCCCGGTCCGGAAACATAGCTGCCGAATCGTGTAAAATAGACGGGACATCCGGCGGGTCGATTAGCATTTGGTCGACGGCGGCAAAATCATCGGCACTTGGCTCCAGGCAGCCGGCAACCGCGGCCGGTTGCGCATCATTGGCGGCTTCGTAAGCCGATCCCCAACCGCCGTGCGGCGTTAGGAAGATACTCGCCGACAACCCTAAAGCGGCTACCATCCGATAGTAGCCGCCAGATTGTTGTGCGTCGGGAGAGAGAACCTGCTCGGACATAATTACTATAATAACATATTTATAAGTATATTGCAAGTATCGCAAAATGAACGAGGCTATGAAGTCTAGAAATCTATGCCCTGGTTGGCCAGAAATTTTTCATCGAAATGGTGTTTGATTTTGTGCATGTTGGTGACGATGTCTGCTTGATTCAGGAGCGAGTTGGGGAAATTGCGTCCGGTCAGGCACAAACTGGTGCCGGGTTTACGGTCTTCGATTAACTTTCGCATTTGGTCGGCACTGAGCAGCCCGTCGTGTACGGCGTTATTGATCTCGTCGCAGACTACCAGTTGGTATTCACCACTAGTAGCGGCTTTGTAGGCTTCCTGGTAGGTTTCCAGTGCAGCTGCTTTGTGCTGGGCTTCGGTAATATGTTCGGGTGATAGGTCGCCGGCTTTGTAGAATCCCTTGCCGCCTTTATAGAAATACAATTGATCTTTAAATAGTGGTTGGATATCACGGACAAATATATGTTCGCCGACACCCCAGTATTTGATGAACTGGATGAAGGCTACGTTCCAGCGGTTGCCGAGGGCACGGGCCATGAGTCCGAGTCCAGCGCTGGTCTTGCCTTTACCGTCGCCCGTAAAAACTACGACTACTGATTGTTTGGTGCGGAAGTCCTCGAATGCCATGGTGTCTACTATTATGCAGCGTAGTGTGCCTCGTCGTCAAAAGCTAATCGCATGGCTGCCAACGCCTCGCGGGCAACGTACTCTGCCAAAGAGTCTTGTTCTTCCAGTCCTTGGGTGAGTGTTTCCATTAGCACAACGCGTCGGTCAGGGGCGGTGCCCATTACGAATCCGGCATTGTATTCGGATGCGGTGATTTGATGGGCGCTGACATAGTCCCTGAACCGGACTAAAATACGCCTGCTCTGGTTCTCCAGCTCAATAATCTGGCCGGCGGGCACCTCAACCGGGCGGAGGCTGGCGGTGAGGCAGTGGTCTTCAAGGAGGGCGGCCTGGACGAAGAGGTGGCCATACAGTTCCCCTTCCGTGGCGGTGCCGTTAAAGTCCGATAGTTCATAATCGCGGCGCGCGGGCTGACCCGATTGCAGTTGTTGGTTTCGGCGGCGCAACAGTCCCCGCAGCGAGTTGACCATTTGCCTTGGCGATGGTAATTCGGGTGTTTGTGATGATCGCTCTGACACCGAATACCCCCTATTACTTATTGTTGATGTATAACTTTGAGGCTGGCGTCGATCCGGGGACGGTCGAAGCCAACAATGATCCGGCCGCCGATATCGAGTACGGGTATACCGACTTGGCCGGACTTTTCGACGGCTTCGACGGCATATGCCGGATCTTCTTCGATGTTCTTTTCCAGGTAGGTGACACCGAGCTTGTCCAGGTAGTCTTTGGCGGCATGACAATACGCGCACCAGTCGGCGCTATAAATAGTAACGGCGGGAACAGTGGATGTTGCGAATGTATTCATAACTCGTGTAATTATACCATAATTGAACAATTCACCCTGGACGTACAGATAAAGAAACGGTATACTAGCCGGAGATGAAGAGCCACGCCGCCATTACGACGACGAAACATGTACCTGAAGATAGCGAACCTGCAGAGCGCAGCAAGACCGTACCAGCCACCCCGAAGTTGAATGTCGGACGCGAATTAGCTGATACTACCTGGCGGATGACAGTGCCGGTCGTACTGTTTGCCGGTGCCGGCATACTGATAGATAAAGCCGTCGGCAGCCGGCCCTGGGTAACATTGCTGGCAGCCGGGATTGGCTTCTACTTTGCGGCTTTGCTGGTGAAACGGCAGATCAGTAATGGTCCGCAACCCTTCATCCCCATTGTGCCCAACGCGTCCGACGCTAGCAAGGCCGGCCGAACTAGTCATACTGGCCAAGCAAGACAACCTGGCAAAAAGAATAATCCGGAGACAAAACTATGAATCTACTGTTGTTTGCCGCTCCGCATGTCAGTATCGGTCCGGAGACGTTGTTCCATGTCGGTCCGTTTGCCGTCACCAACGCCCAGGTTCTTGGTATGGTCGGAGGCGCGGTTATCTTGTCATTGGCCTTCGGATTGGTGCGGGCGATTCGGCGCGGTTCGCGCAGCCGGTTTGTTTACGGGGCGACCGGACTGTTCGAAAACCTGTACGATACGACGGTCGAAGTTATCGGCGACCGGAACGTGGCCCGCAAAGTGCTGCCGCTGGCAATCACGCTGTTCATCTTTTTCCTGGTCAACAACTGGTTGGCACTGCTGCCGTTCCTGAACGCCATTACGTATGACGGCCATGCGCTGTTCCGCGGCGCTGCCGCCGATATGAACACGACGTTCGCCCTGGCGCTTATTACTATTATTACGGCGCAGGTGTGGGCTATCAAAAAACGCGGCTTCATAGGCAATGCCAGGCGCTATATTGTCAACCCGTTCCGTGATCCGCTGCACGCGTTCGAAGGTTTTCTGGAGATAATTGCCGAATTTTCGCGGACGCTGGCGCTCAGTTTGCGTATGTTCGGCAATGTATTCGGAGGCGAAGTGTTACTGGCGGTGATCGCCTTTTTGGCCTCCTGGGGGGCGCCGCTGGCGCTGCCGCTGTTCTACGTGTTAGAATTGTTTGTTGGCGCTGTCCAGGCCTATGTGTTCTATATGTTGACAATAGCCTTCATCTCATTGGGACTGCCGGGTAACGATGGCCATGGTTCAGATGCCGGCCCTACCGATCACATGGATATAACTGAGGGCAAGGCGGCACATGGGCGGCCATAATTGCGATAACGCTTGCGATGATGATTGTGACGACATCTGCGATTATCATTATAACCGCTACGTCCTCAGTCATCCTCGGTTATAGATAGTGCAGGCACGAAGCATTTCAAAGAAGTTTATAAAGACTAAGTTACATATAATAAGGAGCAATATTCATGGAATCACTCGCATTTGGTCTGGCCTACGCCGTGGCTGCAGCCGGTTGTGGTATCGGCCTTGGCCTGGTTGGAGCCGGCGCAGTACAGGCGGCCGGCCGCAATCCGGAAGCTTTGGGAAATATCCGGACGTTGATGATTTTGGCCATGTCGTTTGTCGATGCCCTGGCGATCATTGGCTTAGTCGTCGCATTAATTATCAAATTCTTACCGTAAGAGGTTTGTACACGTATGAAAGGAAATAAATAAAGAGTTATGCGGTTGTTTTTTGCGGCTACTGTGGCTGAGTCTGGGGCTGGAAGCGGGAATCTGCTCACGTCGCTGGGTATTGACTGGAAATTGTTCATTACGCAGGCGCTGGCTTTTGCAATTTTGCTGGGTATACTGGCGAAGTTCGTCTATCCGATATTGATCAGGAGTATCGATGAGCGGCGCGAAAAAATTGAAGCCGGGCTTAAGGAAGCCCAAGCATCGCATCTGGCCCTGCAGGCAGCCGAAGAGCGGGTCGAAGCACTGTTGGCTGATGCCCGTAAAGAAGCTGATGAGATTGTAGCCCGCAGCCACGAAGAAGCCGGTGCGATGGTGCGCGATGCTGAAACTAAAGCCAAACAGCGGGCCGAACGGCTGGTCGCCGATGCCCGGTCGCAATTAGCCGCCGATGTCGTCAAAGCCCGTACGGCGCTTCGCAAAGATACCATGCAGCTGGTTGCTATGGCGACCGAAAAAGTCATCCATGAGAAGCTTGATGCTGCGAAGGATACGGCGCTGATTGAACGGGCTATCGGAACTGCTGCGTCTGCTGGATCTGCGAAATCTGCGAAGCGAACCGCTGCCGCCGGGGAGCGAGCGTGAACCAGTCGGTATCGCGGCGTGATATTGTCCGGGTGATCACCCGGCGTTTGCTTGATGAGCAGGATAGCGATAGCCGCAGCCTTTGGCTGCAACGGCTGGCGGCATACCTGGTAGATCACAATATGACCGGCCAGGTAGACCTGATCGTGAACGACATCGCGCATGAGCTTCACGTCCAGGCCGGTTTGCTGACAGTAGAAGTTGTCAGCGCCCGTCAGCTGGGCGATGAACTAAGGGCGAACCTGTCTGACCTACTAAAGGCGCAAACAAACGCCGCGCAGGTCGTTATGCATGAATTAACCGACGAAGCATTGATTGGCGGCTTTGTAGCCCGGACGGCGGATGCGGAAATCGACGCGAGTGTACGAACTAAATTGCGCGCATTGGCGTCGCTGGCTTAGAGAAACAGGAGACAATATAATGACTACGGACTTATCGGTACACGAACTCTCGAAGGAACTACAGGAAGCAATCACATCGCTGCGGACGGAGAGCGGTTTGGAACAGGCTGGTGTCGTTACCCGGGTCGGTGACGGCGTGGCCTGGATATATGGCCTGCGCGACGCCGGCTATAACGAAGTCGTGGAAATCACTGCCGCTGACGGCAGTACGGTTCGCGCGTTCGCGTTGAACCTTCTGGAAGACGAAATCGGCGCAGTTATTCTCGATGATGACAGCCAGGTCGTTGCCGGCGCCCGCGTGCGCTTGAGCGGACATGTGCTGAAAGTGCCGGTCGGACCGGAATTAGTCGGCCGTGTAGTTGACCCGTTGGGCCGGCCGCTTGACGGCAAGGGTCCGATCAAAGCATCGGCCGAAGGCTTGATTGAACGTACCGCTCCGGGAGTCATGGCCCGTAAAGGCGTCCATGAACCGATGATGACCGGCATTATGTCGATCGACGCCATGGTGCCTCTCGGCCGCGGCCAGCGCGAGCTGATCATCGGCGACCGTCAGACCGGTAAGACGGCTATTCTGGTCGATACCATGATCAACCAGGCGCGCCAGCAGTCAGGCATTATCAATGTCTATGTTGCCGTCGGCCAGAAATTATCCAAAGTCTCTGCCCTTGTGGAGCGACTGAAGCGTGAAGGTGTTATGGAACAGACCATCGTGGTCGCAACCAGTCCGGCCGACCCGGCTGCCCTGCTGTACCTGGCGCCATATGCCGGTACCGCTATGGGCGAGTATTTCCGTGATAACAGCCAGCATGCCCTGGTAATGTTCGATGACCTGACCAAACATGCCGTGGCCTACCGTCAGATGTCACTGCTGTTGCGCCGGCCGCCGGGCCGAGAAGCCTATCCGGGTGATGTCTTTTATCTGCACTCACGTTTGCTGGAGCGCGCGGCGAAATTGAGCGATGACCTCGGTGCGGGTTCGCTGACCGCCCTGCCGGTTATCGAAACCCAGGCCGGTGATATTTCGGCCTACATCCCGACCAATGTCATTTCCATTACAGACGGTCAGATTTTCCTGGAAACAAACCTGTTCTACCAGGGTATCCGGCCGGCTATCTCGGTCGGGTTGTCGGTTTCCCGTGTGGGCGGCGCTGCCCAGACCAAAGCCGTGAAATCGGTTGCCGGTTCACTGCGCCTGGAGTTGGCGCAGTTCCGTGAACTGGCGTCGTTCGCGCAGTTCGCCTCCGACCTTGATGAGGAAACCAAACAGCGTATTGACCGCGGCCAACGCCTGACCGAACTGTTAAAGCAGAAACAATACAGCCCGCTCAGCATTGCCGACCAGGCTATTTCCCTGCTCGCTGCCACTAAAGGTGCTTTCGACAGTGTACCAGTCGCTAAAATCAAAGCCGCGCAGGCGGAGCTGGTCTCTGCCATAGAGCACGGCCACAAAAAAATCATCGAATCACTGAACAAGGGCGAAAAACCTTCCGATGAAATCGTTGAGACAATCGTCAAAGCTGCCGGTAAGGTCGCGCATTCCTACGCGCCGAAAGCAAAAAAGGCAGACGAAGGGAATAAATAACCGGCTATGGCATCACGGCAGCAGATCAAACGGCGCATAACCTCGGTGAAAAACACCAAGCAAATCACCAAGGCTATGCAGTTGGTTGCCGCCAGCAAGCTGCGCCGGGCCCAGGAAGCGGCTGTTGGCCCCCAGGAGTATTCCCGTGTGGCCCGCGAGATGCTGACTTCTTTGCGGCAGCTCGCCAAGCAGGAGCCGACTGTTGCCACGCTGTTCCGGCAACGGACGGTCAAAACGCGGCTGAGCATTGCCATTACAAGCGACCGTACACTGGCTGGTGCATATAACGTCAACGTCATCCGTCAGTTGATTGCCGAACTGAAGCGGGATCAGGACGAGGGCGTTGCCACCACGGTCGTTACAATCGGTCGTCAAGCTGCCAACGCTGCCGCTCGCATCCAACACCTCGAAGTTGCCGGCGTATACACCGGCTTTCCCGAAAATCCCAGCGCTAATGATATCCGTCCGGTGCTAAATACAGTAACCGAGCGCTTTATTGCCGGCCAGGCCGATGTCGTCAGTGTTATCTACACTCATTTTGCTTCGACTATCAGCCAGCAGGTCCGTGTCCAGCAACTGTTGCCGGCCGGGTTTGAAGCCCTGCCTGCCGGCGAAGACAAGCGACAGGACGAAGTTAAACGGCTTGATACCGAGATGATGCACGCTACCATTGAACCGTCTCTCGAAGAACTGCTGCATTCGGCCACTATTCGTCTGCTGGAGGTGCAAATCTACCAGGCCATCCTGGAATCGGTCGCTTCCGAACATTCCATGCGTATGATTGCCATGAAGAATGCTACCGATAATGCCTCGGATTTGATTGATGACTATACGTTGGAGTACAACAACGCCCGTCAGGCGGCCATCACCCAGGAACTGGCCGAAATTACCGGCGGGGCGGAGGCTATGAAATGATGAAAGCACTGGAACGACAACCGGATCAATCGAAGGGGCATCGACTATATCAGCAACTAGATCAGCGACAAGATCAGCGACATGGTCAGCAGCAACGACAATCGAAGGAACGACGACAAGAATATTCAAAGGAACAATCGAAGGAGACCCAGTAATGCCGCTAACCGAAGTTAAAAACAAAGCCGGCAGGCACGAAGGTTCAATCGTGCAGGTTGTCGGCGTAGTCGTCGATGTGGAGTTTGCCGACCGGAATGTACCGCAGATCTACACGGCATTGAAGCTGAAACACGAAGGACGCACCTTACTGCTCGAAGTAGCCCAGCACTTGAGCGAGACAACGGTGCGTACTGTCGCCCTGTCAGGCACTGACGGCCTGAGGCGCGGCGATAAGGTCGAAGACACCGGTGCGCCGATTAGCGTGCCGATTGGCGACAAGACACTGGGACGGATGTTCAATGTCATAGGCGAACCGATTGACGGCATTACGACCGGCAATGACTTCAAACAACTGTCGCCGATCCACAAGCTGCCGCCTTCGTTTACCGACCAGTCCGGCGCCGTAGAAGTGCTGGAAACCGGTATCAAAGTCATCGACCTGATCTGCCCCGTACTGAAAGGCGGCAAAGTCGGCCTGATTGCTGGTGCCGGCGTCGGCAAGACCGTGCTAATCCAGGAATTGATCAACAACATCGCCAAGTTCCACTCCGGCTACTCGGTTTTTGCCGGTGTCGGTGAGCGTACTCGTGAAGGTAGTCTATTGTATGAAGAAATGCAGGAATCCGGTGTACTTAAGAACACTGCTTTAATATTTGGTCAGATGAACGAACCGCCCGGTGCTCGTTTGCGCGTAGCTTTGTCCGGCGTGACGATAGCTGAAGGCTTTCGTGATGAAGGCAAAGACATACTGCTGTTCATCGACAATATTTTCCGCTTCACTCAAGCCGGTTCTGAAGTATCCGCCCTGCTCGGCCGTCTGCCGTCTGCCGTCGGCTACCAGCCTACGCTACAGCAGGAAATGGGCGCCTTGCAAGAGCGTATTGCCAGTACTAAGGCAGGCTCTATTACATCCGTACAGGCTGTCTTTGTGCCGGCCGATGATCTGACCGACCCGGCTCCGGCGACCACGTTTGCCCATTTAGACACTACCGTTGTTATGAACCGCGCCCTTACTGATTTAGGCATTTATCCTGCTGTTGATCCGCTCGACTCCAGCTCGACAGTGCTCGACCCGGAAATCGTAGGTGACGACCACTACAATACAGCCCGCGAAGTCCAGCGCATCCTGCAGCGCTACAAGGACTTGCAGGACATCATCGCAATCCTGGGTATGGACGAGCTGTCCGAAGAAGATAAACAGACCGTGGCCCGTGCCCGCCGTATCCAGCGCTTCCTGAGCCAGCCGTTCTTTGTAGCCGAGATCTTTACCAACGCGCCCGGCAAGTACGTCAGCCTGAAAGACACTATTGCCGGTTTCCGTGAAATCCTTGACGGCAAGCACGACGACAAACCGGAATCCGCCTTCTACCTGAAGGGTGACATCAAGGAGGTAAAGTAAACCATGTCTGAGCGTTGGCCTGCCGGAGAGCCTGACGAAGAACTGCACAGGACACTGGCGGATGGCTTTAATGAAGTTGCGGCGGACGATCAAACCGGTGAGGTTAAATCTGGCTCGCATCCCGATCAGCCAGGCGTATACCCTCAGTCGCAAGATCAAGGGAGCCAGGGTTTGGTAAGTATGGGAAATTTACAAGAACCCAGGCATAGTGGATATGAGGATGGCCGGAGGGTAGAGACTGTCCAATTGCCACCAATTACCGACGACGAAAGCGAACCGGAGCAATGAATTTTCAGCTTATAACCCTTGGCGGTGTGAAGTATAACGCTGATGTGTATTCTGCGCAGTTGCCGACGGCCGCTGGTGAGATCACGGTGCTGGCGAAGCATGAGCCGCTAATGAGCGTGCTGGTGCCGGGCATAATTACGATTCGGCGCACTGCCGGTTCTCCGAGCCACGAATGGGAGCGTTACGCCACATTCGGCGGTGTGCTGGAAGTCAAACGCGGCACGGTCAAAGTCCTGGTAGACGAAGCCGACCATGGCGATGAGATCAACGAACAGGAAGCCGAACGCGCCCGCGAAGCTGCCGAACACTTGCTGAAAAACGCCAAAAACCAGGTAGAACTTAACCAGGCCCAAGCGCTGATGGACCGCCAATCCGTCCGTCTCCAGGTTGCCCAGCTCAAACGCCGTCACACTCGCCGATAGCTTTGAAATCTGGCGCATCATTTCTACAACGAAGTTCTCTATCGGTATTGTGAGCCTTGCGCATGGCAGTAGAATAGGAGTATATTGATAGAGTTTTAAGACCCTCTTCGCTGGTTCCGCGGCAAAGGCGGGCGATCAGTCGATTGGGCAGCGAAGGAATGGGTTACTATGCAAGTTGGTGTTAAACCTGAGT
>JBGTNV010000072.1:0-3441 GCA_041742875.1 Saccharimonadales bacterium (SeqCode)
CGAGGTTATCCAGGCGATCATAGATGCTATGCGGTTCGATAATCCGCTCAAAAGCACCCAATACCATCTGCATGATTTGATATCAACGATCAGTGAGGTCAAGCGGGGTTTGCTGACCGAGGACGACCTGCGGGCAATCGCTCAGGACACCCTGTCGGTCCTCGCGGATGCCAATGGCGAGTGCAAAGAGATATTTGCCGAATTCAAAACCATGCCGCGGAAAGTCGGCGTCGCGTTGCCGTATTTTGAGAATCTCCATAAGTTCCTATCAGAGCGTGACCGGGAGGATTACAAAGTCGGCGGCATGAGTCCGCTGGCCGGAGTGGTGAAGTTCGAACTGGAGCAAGCACTGAGCGAAGCTGCCGCCGACAAGAGCACAAAGCCGCTGACGGCCTGGAAAAACAAATGGCTGATGAAGGACGAAAACAACGGTTTAATCTTCAGCGGACGGCGCGAGAATGAACGCATCCAGGCGCTGGCCGATGTTTTCCGGCAGTACACCGAAGAGCTGGACGCGCGCGGGCTGTACGATTTCGATGACATGATCCTGCGCTCAATCAGGGCGCTGGAAGAACACCAGGACCTACGGTACACACTGCACGAGCAGTACCAGTACATATTGCTGGACGAATTCCAGGATACCAATGCCGCACAGCTCAAACTGATCAAACTGCTGACCGACAACCCGGTGCACGAGGGCCGGCCGAATGTCATGGCGGTAGGTGATGACGACCAGGCAATCTACGCCTTCCAGGGTGCGGAAGCGTCGAACATGCTAGATTTTATGCAGATGTACCGCGGCGTTACCGTTATTAATTTAACCGACAACTACCGTTCGCACCCTGAAATATTGCATGTAGCGCACGAGGTAGCCCTGCAGATCGATACCAGGCTGGAATCGCATTTCAAATTTTTGGGCGGAGACATGAGCAAAATACTGGTGGCGGCCAACCATGATATTTCGCCGCAGTCGCACATCGACCGGCACGAATTCCAGGCCGATGTCGGGCAATACGCCTGGATCGCCCAACAGGTCGCTGAGCTTGTCGCGAAAGGCGTAAAGGCCCATGAAATCGCCGTACTGGCGCCTCGCCACAAACAACTGGAACCGCTGGTGCCGTTCTTGAACAACTTTGATATTCCGGTGCGGTACGAGAAGCGCGAGAATATTCTGGAAGCGCCGGTCGTACACCAATTGTTGACCATGAGTAAACTGTTGCTGGCATTGCAGGATGGGCAAGAGGATCAAAACGATAAAATAGCCGGCAGCTTGTGGCCGGAAGTACTAAGCTATAATTTCTGGCAACTGCCGACGAGCGCCATTTGGCAATTGTCCTGGAAAATCCGTCAGGAGAGCGGGCTGACCTGGAGCCAAGCCATCCTCGATAAAGCCCGAAGCGACAATAACACTGGCGAAGCGTTCCGCCTGCCGGGATTATTACTGCTGACGCTCGCTAAGCAAGCCGGCAGCGAAACGCTCGAAACCATGCTCGACCGCATGATTGGTAGCGAAACCGTGATAACCAATGAACCGGCTATGCCGGAAGTGCAATCGCCGCTGCGCGAATTCTACATGGGAGCCAATGCCCGGACGGATGCGCCCGACCTGCTTTATCAGACGCTGTCGCATATTACCTGCTTGCGGGAAAGGCTCAGCGACCACCAGGCGGCACGGGCCCATGATGAAGGACCGCTCAAGCTGGCCGGCCTCATAAATTTCGTCAGTTTATACGAAGCGGCGGACGAACGCATACTCAATACCAGCCCCTACAACCAACACGCCGAAGCCGTCCAGCTCATGACGGTTTTCAAAGCCAAAGGCTTGGAATTCGAACACGTCTTTCTGCCAAGCTGCCAGGATGATGTCTGGGGCGAATCGTCGCGCAGCCAGTCGAACCGCTTGACGCTGCCGCCGAACCTGGCACCGATACGGCCGGCCGGTACGACCGAAGACGAGCGGCTGCGGATATTTTTCGTGGCCGTTACCCGCGCGAAACTAGGCTTGCACCTGACGAGTTATCTGCAAACATATTCTGGCAGAAACACCAAACGCCTGAAATACCTGAACGAGCAGGACTCCGGCGACGGCGGCTTCAAAACGTTGATACTGCCGGCCGAGGTACAGGGCGTGCACCGTATCGACCATGAAGTACCGCAGCTCAGCACGCTGGAACTCAATTGGCGCGGCCGCCACACCGCCAGCCTGCAAGACAGTGACTTACGGCAATTACTAGCCGACAGGCTGGATAACTTTCAGCTCAGCCCGACCCATCTCGGCAGCTTTACCGACCTCATCTACAGCGGGCCGGAAGCGTTTTTCTTCGACAGCCTGCTTTGTTTTCCGCACGCGCCGGGTTCCGATGCCGACTACGGCACGTCAATCCACGAAACGCTGCAATGGGTACAGCAGCAAATCGATTTGCATGATACACGGCCGGCAACAGAGGCTGTATTGCGGATATTTGAGACGCGGCTGCGGCAGAAGAGACTACAGCCAGACCTCACGGTGCAGCTTCTGGAACGGGGGGTGTTCAGTCTTGAACGCTACTTGGCAGAGCGGGGAAATATCTTCCGGCCCGGCAACAAAGCTGAATACAATTTCCGCCATGAAAACGTCCGGTTAGGAGCGGGCACTGCCAGGGAAGTTGTCTTAGGCGGCAGAATCGACCTGATGGAAATCGACCGGAACAGCCGGACTATCACTGTCATCGACTACAAAACCGGCAAAAGCTTCGACCGTTGGAGCAGCGACCCTAAGCTGCATAAATTCAAGCGCCAGCTCTATTGTTACAAGCTGCTCATCGAAAACTCCCGCACCTACAAAGGATACATGGTCAACCTCGGCCGGATAGAGTTCGTCGAGCCCGATGAAAACGGCCGCATCCGCACCCTGGAACTGATATTTGACAACAAAGAAACCGAGACTACCAAACAACTATTACAAGCAGTTTGGCACTGCATCAGTAACCTGCACTTCCCCGATACCGGCGATTACGATGCCAGCCTGACCGGTATCAAGCAATTCGAAGCCGCGTTGCTGGCGAATCTCGAAACTGCCGGCGACTGAATAAGACTTACGCATTTTAGCGCAGTTTGTTCGAATACTGAGCACCGAAGCGGAGGCGTACTCGATATTACGGTGGTGTACGCAGCCGCGGAAGCATATACATGCTGGCATGTATATGCTGAGCAGCGAGGCAAGAGGTGTAGCCGATGCATCGGAGCGGAGGTATTCGGGCAAAATGTGCAAAATGCGTGAGTCTTGTGAATCAATTCGAGTCGAACTCTTGGACCTCGATAGCCAGCAGCTTGGAACTGTCGAGGGCTTTCGCGAGTTCGTTGTGGGCGGTCGAGAGCTGGTCATAGTACGTCTTCAGGACAGCGCGATTAGAGGTATGCTCGCCCGGCTTGACAGTCGGCACGACCTTGACGACTCCGACA
>JBGTNV010000073.1:0-7263 GCA_041742875.1 Saccharimonadales bacterium (SeqCode)
AAATCCCTATACGAGTCAGGATGTTAAGGTGGTGGAAACCTTAGCGAACGAGCTGATTATTGCCTTGCAGAACGCCCTGCGGTTTGAGGAAATTGAGCGGTTTAACGTGACATTGCAGCAGAAAGTGGAGGATGCGACGCGCCAGTTGCGGGAGTCGAACAAGAAGCTCAAGGAGCTGAACGACAGCAAGGATGACTTTATCGGTATGGCCAGCCATCAGCTGCGGACGCCGCTGACGAGTGTGAAGGGGTATATTAGTTTGGTGATGGATGGGGATGCCGGGAGGATCAATGCCAAGCAGCGGGATTTGCTGAAGCAGGCGTTTGTGAGTTCGCAGCGGATGGTGTATTTGATTGCTGATTTGCTGAATGTGTCACGGTTGAAGACGGGCAAGTTCGTGATCGAACGGTCGCCGACTAACCTGGCCCGGCTGATCCTGGATGAAATGGGGCAACTGACCGAGATAGCCTCCGGACGGGGCGTGAAGCTGATATTTGAGCCGCCGCCGTCGTTCCCGGTATTGCCGCTGGACGAAGCCAAGGTGCGGCAGGTGATTATGAATTTTATCGACAATGCCATTTACTACACGCCGAGCGGCGGGCAGGTTACGGTCGAGTTGCGTGAACTGCCCAAAAGTATCGAGCTGCGGGTAGTCGATGACGGCATCGGCGTGCCGAAAGCCGAGCAGCACCATTTGTTTACAAAGTTCTACCGCGCCAAAAACGCCCAGCGGACACGGCCGGATGGTACGGGGCTTGGGATCTACATGGCCAAAAAAGTCATCATTGCCCAGGGCGGGGCAGTGATATTCAAGAGTGTGGAAGGGGAGGGTAGTACTTTTGGGTTTAGCTTCTCGAAGGATTTGCCGGCCTAGGTTGAGACGGTGCATATCACATACTAACGAACTACCAGTATTCGGGTGGTACAGGCGGGTTAGGAAACAGATATCCGATAAATCCGATGATTAGTAGCGCCACCGACCATACGGCAGTTAATTGAACTTTTTTAGATTTTCCAAAATATTGTAACAACTGGCGGACACCGTATAGCATGCCGATGAATATAGCTATAGCTGCCTGAAGCGGCTCCAGTGTCCTGGCTGGGCTTCACCTTCGTCGGCTGAGATTGCCTGGTCGTAAGCGAAGCCTACGTCTTCGGCTGTATATGCTTGATATGCTGCGGCTTCCCCAATTCCTGTACTCATAGACCCTCCGTGAGTTTTTGGCGGTGTAAGTCTATTTATATCAAAGGTTTGTAAGGATGGCAGGAAGTGATTGTAGAAATTGTCTTGTCGGTCGCTTTTGCTCGGAAAGACATATCAGTTATGGGCTGGCGAGGATCGAAACGGAAGGCATCATGGCCGTATAGTAGTCACGATGGACAAAACGCTAGTTTTTCTTATGGAGCCACAGCACTAATTCGCTGATACACATAGCGACAAAGAAAGCTACTAGTATCCAATTTACCGACTGCCGAGTCAAATAGTCGTAAGCAAAGCAAGCGCCAAATATGGCAATGGTTAGAACGAGGCTTTGCGCCGGAGATAAGGTCTTGTGTAATCGTTTCAGATTAGGAAATCTTGAGACACCGATAACGATATTTAAGAACGCGGACATAAACATCGCGTTGGTAAACAGCGTATCAGGCAAATCGACAGAAGTACTAGTGAAGAGCAATAACGTTCCAACAGTTATCAAGACGACCGGTAAAATATAATCTTTCATACTCAACTGTATGGTACATGCGACGACAACCTTAGTAAAGATTCTACTAAGGTTGCCGCCGCTGGCAGAGGTTTGGTATCCGAAGGTACCGTTCATTCTGCCGGGCATGTACCAACCATCACATGCAGTGATACGTCCCAGGACCTGGACCCATAGGGTAGATGACAGTAAGCTTCAGACACTTTCCGCCATCAATTGCGTTGTTGACTGCCGCAGCGCCACCACCTTGCGAACCACGCAGAAGCAACTGCTGCGCAAGCTCTTTAGAGACGCGCCTCTCTGCCGCAACCGACAACACACCCCCTGTAATGCCAGCGATGATCTTCGTGTCGTTCTTGCTAAACAGGATCTCGTAGCCCCACCAACAGTCGCGCCGCATAGTCTTGTTAGCAGACGGGTAAGACTTGGCCGGACCTTCCGTAGCGCAGCGAACTTTGAACTTCGGCGGATAGGCCGCAAGTGCAATGTCGGCTGTGCTGGTTGGCGGTGTGGCCGCTGTGGCGTTGTCTGCTGTCATGAGCCCGGCGGGTGTCAGAACTATGGCCACCGCCGTGGCAGTTGCCAGAAAACGATGCCTCAGTTTCAAGGCTTGCCCCCCAAGGATCGACGTACCTGCCCGGATGGCTGATACATGGGTAGAGTGGGTTCACTCTAATTCTAGTTATGCATAATATTGATATACAGTCAATAGAATTTCTTACGTAAGCTCAGTAACAGCATATGTTCAGGTTACGAAGCTGAGTTACGCTAGCTTACCACACAATTAGTTATTTACACGAACATGCTAAACAACAAACCGTCCATATATCGCATGCTCTCCAACTCAAAGCTGAGCAGTGTGTGTAATTTGATTGTCGATTTGTAAATGTAGTGGTACAATAGCCGCACTTCCAGGTAACTTCTGGGGATTGGGGTGCGGAGCTAAATAAGCTGCCTTGGATCATAAACGAAATTCCAGGAATTTTAAGAATTAAAGGGTGTGGAGGGGTGCTATGAAACAGATTTTCAAGAATAAATTCATTGTGGCGGTTGTTACTGCTCTGGCTTTGGTTGCCAGTGCGCCCGGTATGACCGGAATGGCCGGGGCGCAGGAGACAGTGCGCGACCACTCGGCGAACTCTATTATAAGGGGCGGAGCGACTTCACCTAATGAATTTATCGACAAAGCCAGAGCCAATAATCCTGCCGACTTGCAGGGTATATATGAGGCCTATGGTTTACACCCTTCAGAATATGACGCATTCTTTCAGCACGCCCAAAGGGGCGTGGCCCACAAAAATGGCGACATCACGGTAGACGGCAAAGTGGTAGCCCGCGATGCCCGATCACTTGGGCGTGAGAGAAAGCCCTATAGCACTAACCGCAGTATCGGCAACGCTACTTATTATGAATCCCGGAACCAGGATATATTCCGGTCCGATACTATTCCGGTCATGGTGTTGCTCGACCGTAACGGCCGTTTTCAAACCGGCATATTGACAGCTTGTGCCAATCCGGTTCGGGCAATTCCCGTGCATCAGCCCAAACCCGCTGAGCGGGACCGGCCTGAGCCTGTTCGCGCTCCTGTCCGTGAAGCACCTGTTCGGGAAAAACCTGTTAGGGAAAAACCTGCTCCGGTCAAACCGGTGGAGACCCGGATCCCGGCGGATTTCCAATGCACCGGTCTGCGGGCTAACCGTACAGCGGGCGGTACCGAGCTGGATCAGACCTTTACGGTAACGGTGACGCGCCAAAATGCGCAGCTATCGTATGTTGATTTCGACTATGGCGACGGTGCTGCCGTCCATCGTGTAGTTCCAACGAATGCCTCGGACCTCAAAGTCTCGGCGAGGCACGTTTATGCCCAGCCGGGAACGTATTCCGTCAGGGCTACTACCTACTTCGCATACAGCAAGGAAGCCGGCCCAAGAACTGTTACGGCTTCTTCGACTGCTGCCGGTGAGACTGTCTACGTCAACACAGCTGGCTACACATCCGGCACCGGCACCACAACCGGCTCCTCGACTGTGAGCAATGGCAGTGTCTGCGAAACACAGGTAACTGTCGCACAGTCACAACCCGCAGTGCTATCAGCTGTATCTCCGGTTGCTACGACACCGCAGGCGCCGGCTATATTGCCGGTTACGGGTGTGGGTGAGTTTATCGCGCTGTTCACTACGGCTTCGGTAATAGGTACAGTCGGCTACTACTTGTACACGAAGCGGCGCTTGGCCCGGCTGTAGACTTAATAGATAGGACTTACGCATTTTGCACACTTCGCCCGAATTCTTCCGCTCCGATGCGCACCGTACTCTCGAGTACGCCTGTGCTTCGGTGCTCAGTATTCGAACGAACTGCACTAAAATGCATAAGTCCTAATAGATAGTATATTATTGTCGTAAATTGACAATAGTGCTATAATATTAACTGGATTATGAGTGACTTACTTACCCGTGTTTTCGGTAGCTTGAAGGCCGGTATGGCTAGCGGCGCAGCCGTGGCTTTGGCGGTGATGCTTCCGGTTGCTGCAACTGCCGCGACCGCACAGACCGGCGCGAAGCTGGGCGGCAGCTTGGGTGTGGCTAACGTTACTGCCGGTGATGCCGAATACAAACAAGCCGTCAGTGCGGCCAATGGCCAGGTGGTCAAACTCCAACTATATTACGTCAACCAGGAAGCGGCTGACTCCAATAAAACCGCTCAGAATGTCCGGATAAAAATCGCTCTGCCGGCCAATGCCGGAAAAACCCAGGCGGTAAAGTCTACCGTCAAAGGCGACAATACCGATCCGATCACCCACCAAGCGACCGTAAATACTGATAGCGACGACGCTATTCTGCAATATATCCCCGGTACAGCCGTCTGGAAGCACAATGCCGGTACTGCCGAAACCCCGAAAATAGAAGAGAAAAAAGTATCTGACGAGATTGTTGCCGGCGTCCAAGGTGCTGTATTGGAAGACCAAAAGCCCGGCGAAAACTACGCTGCAACTGTCAGTGTACTGGCCCGAGTCGTAACTAACACGGTTAAAGTTACTTCGCAGTCGCAGATAAAAGGCGAGACCAACAACTGGTCGTCCGGCAACACCGCCAAACCCGGTGATACGATGCGCTACTTGATAAGCTATCAAAATACCGGCACTAGTGAACAGCGGTCAGTATTGGTCCGCGATATACTTCCGGCCAAAGCCGAACTAGTCCCCGACACCACGATGGTCACTAACGCTACTAATCCGAATGGCACAAAAATTGCCGGCGACACCGTCAGTACTAGCGGCATACTCACCGGTACATATGCTGCGGGCGCCAATACTTTCGTTGTTTTCGAGGCAAAGATTCCGGCCGCTGACAAGCTTGCCTGCGGCAATAATGAATTCCGCAATGTCGCTGTCGTCAAACCGGAAGGTATGAGCGAGTACTATGCTGCCTCCGTGACGAATGTGAAACGTGACTGTGCCGACCAGCCAGTTCCGGCGGATAAACCTGCGGCCGCTTACAGCTGCGACAGCCTGACGGTTACCAAACTGGAGGGCCGAAAAATTGAAGCCAAGGCGGCCTACACTGCCGCTGGCGGCGCCAAGCTCAAGACTGTCACTTACAATTTCGGAGACGGCAGTACGCCGCTGACCACCGATAAAACCACTGTTCAATACACCTATACAAAGGATGGCAATTTCACCGTTAGCGCCAGTCTGCTCATGAGCGTTGACGGCAAAGACCGGCCCGCCGCAGTTAACGCTGCTTGCAGTAAGCCGGTAAGCTTTGCCGCTGCTGCTCCCGCTGTTCCCACAGCCCCTGCGCCGACAGCTCCGGCCCGTACTGCTGCGCCCGGTGCTCTGCCGGACTCCGGCGCCGGTGGTGTGATTGGCCTATTCGTAACTGTCACCGCAGCCGGCACTATTATCCATCGGCTGTACATGGCCCGCCGGCCTGCCCGCTAGAATATCCGGTCCGCCTGTGCATAAGTTAGTAGCGCAAATATGAAATTTGTGGTATGATGCAGCTAGTTTATGAGCAATGACTGACCGCTCCCAAACAATCTCCCAAACAACCCCAATAATCTCAACAATCTCAGCGGATCCAACGATCGCTTAAATCTCTTCCGGCTGGAAATAGCGGAGGGATATTTAGGGCTAGCCGGTGATAGGCCGGCGCTAGTAGCAATGTTCTATTCGTGGAAGAAAAACTACTATAGGGAAAGGCGAGTGATCCCCGGCAAGACCGCATCATATATTAGACAGAGGTCAACAGGTGTGCTATATTGGTTTGGCTGTACGCCAGCTTGGTCTGGGTTTATGGTCCCATCGTCTAGCGGTTAGGACACCGGGTTTTCATCCCGGCAACAGGGGTTCGATTCCCCTTGGGATCACCATAAGAGATTTTTCAGGATTTAATAAGCTGAACATTGAATTCACCCCTGTAAAATGGGGTGTTTTTAATTTTCCAAGTTTTAATTCTTCGTAGGTTGGTGTTTGGTTGAAAATGACGGCAAAAAGTTTAGCTTTTTTGATTGGATCAATCTGTTGTAGCAGTAGTTGATCGAGGTTTTCCAAGAAATATTTAACCCTGGCTAGAACTCGCTTATAATCGGCTGGTCGCTGGGCCTCTTTCTTGGCCTTTTCATCGGCCAATGCTTCAATTTGCTTTTCTATTCTCATGAGATCCTCCTCCATAAATTTAATTGCTGTTGGCGTGTTAAGCACGCGGATTTTGTCCATAGTAGTTACTGCATCCTTCCTGAGCTCGGTTATGCGGTCTTCGATGCCCCGAAGCTGCTCTAGCTGGCTCTGGTTGCGCAGGTTCCATTCGGCCGCTACAGCGTCCATAACAAGCTGTATTTTGTCATTTGGCACGATGAGGTTACGTACAAAAGCAGAAACCGTATCCTCCAGCTCTTGCTTGGGTATGCGGTAGTAGTGGCCGTGGTTACTGCAATGATAGGCCGGGTAGTACTTGCCGTTCTTGCCGCGCGAAGCACTGCCCGACAGTGGATTATTGCACTGCGAGCACAAGATAAACTTCCGGTACGGAAAGTCAGGATTGCGCCTGCCCTTATCGATCAAATGTTCCGGTGGCCGCTTGGTATATATGGATATTGCCTCGTGTTCATTCAGCACGATCACTTTCTTGCCTTTATTTGCCTGATTAAATAGCTCGATCGAGACAAGGCCGTCAAAGGCGCACCGCACCGGCTTGCCGCCCGTCCATTTTTCACCATTAATTCCTGCGTAGATGGGGTTGCGGAGCAGCTTGTGCATAGCTTTGACCGTCAACGGATCACCGCCCAGCTTGGCAATAACTTTACTACGATCTTTTTTATCGCGCTTATACTGCACCCTAGTTCTGCAGCCCAGCTCATTAACTTTCGCCACAATCTCTTCGTCATGGACATGTTTTGCCCTCAGCTCGTACATCATGGTCACATATTTAGATTCAGTAGGATGAGGCTTGAGGATACAGCGTTTGCCGTTTTTGGTTTCGATCTTTTCACTCACGAAGCCGTAAGGCGGTCGTCGCATCCAGTAACCGAGCTGTGTGTAGCGGATCTCTGCACCGATCAT
>JBGTNV010000074.1:0-6964 GCA_041742875.1 Saccharimonadales bacterium (SeqCode)
CTAGGATTGCTATCAATGGCTTTGGACGGATTGGACGTAATGCGTTCAAGATTGCATTTGCACGCACCGATGTTGAAATCGTGGCTATTAATGACCTGACCGACACTAAGACGTTGGCTTATCTACTGAAGCACGACAGTAATTATGGAGCCTATGACAAGGAGGTCGGTTTCGATGACAAGAACTTGATCGTCGAAGGCCAGACTATCGCTGTGTTGGCTGAGCGGGATCCGGCTGCCCTGCCCTGGGGTGATTTGCAAGTCGATGTGGTTATCGAATCGACTGGACGTTTTACGAAAAAAGAAGACGCCGAACTGCACATCAATGCCGGCGCTAAACGCGTTGTTATATCCGGCCCGTCGAAGAGTGATGGTGTGGACACCATCGTGCTGGGAGCAAATGAAGACAAGCTGGAAGGCGCCAGTGTGGTAATTAGCAACGCTAGTTGTACTACCAATTCGCTCGGTGCTGTCATGGCGGTACTGGACGCGGAATTCGGTGTCGAAAAATCTATGCTGACCACGGTCCACAGTTATACTGCCAGCCAGGTGCTGCAAGACGCGCCGGCTAAAGACCTGCGCGAGGGCCGTAACGCTGCGGAAAATATTGTGCCGACCACTACCGGCGCGGCTATTGCCGTCACGCAGACTTTGCCACAGTTGCAGGGCAAATTCGATGGCCTAAGTATCCGTGTACCTACCCCTGTGGTTTCGATAAGCGATGTTACTGTGCTGCTGAAGCGCAATACTACTCCTGATGAGATCAATGAGATCTTCAAAAAGGCAGCCGCCGAACCGTATTACCAGGGTATCCTTGCAGTCAGCGAAGAACCGCTCGTCAGCAGCGATTATATCGGCAACAGCCACTCCGGCACGGTCGACCTGCTACTGACAAAAGTGGTGGGAGGTAACCTGGCCAAAGTTATGGTATGGTACGACAACGAGTGGGGTTATTCAAACCGATTGGTTGAAGTTGTTGCTGATACCGGCCGCCTACTGCACAAAAGCGAAGAAGAATAAAGCAAGCCCAAGTATGAGAATCTACATTGGGGCTGACCATAATGGTTTTACGTTAAAGAATAACCTGATTGCGTATTTGCGTAATAATGGTTATGAAGTCGATGATGTGGGCGGCGATACGCTTGACCCCAAGGACGACTATCCGCAGGTTGCCGCCAGGGTAACGATGGCTATGCTTGCCAGTGATGATCGAGATCCTCGCGGTATCTTAATCTGCGGAAGCGGGCAAGGCATATGTATCGCTGCTAATAGGTTTAAAGGTATCCGTGCAAGTGTATGCAATGAAGCCGTAGAAGTCCGTGCCGGTCGCAATGACGACGATACGAACGTGTTATGCCTGCCGGCCCGTATGGTTAAGACCGGTGAAGCCGAGCGGCTGACCGATATGTGGTTGCGGACTGCGTTTGCCGGGGCGGCCCGGTACAAACGGCGCATCCGAGAGCTGGATGAGCTTGGCTAATGTTCAAAGCTCACAACTCTTTCAAGGCTACCTTAGGCTGTGTTTCAAATGTACTTAACGATAATGAAATCGTTTGGTGTCTCGGTGCTAGTGGCTCATTATATGTGCAAGGTGTAGCCGTAACGCCAAAAGATTTGGATATCATCGTTGAAATCAGCCAATTTGACGAGGTGTATAGTTTGCTAAAAGAGTTCCAACCTTCTGAGCGAAAAGAACGTATATTCGCAGGCGACAAATACTACAGGGTGGAGCTAAAGGAGGTGAAATTCCCCGCTGAAATTGTCGGCTTTGATCTGGATAAGAGTACGATTGCAGCTTATGAATGGGAAGGTTTACAAACTTTTATACATCCGCTAGACATGGAACTCAGGATGTATAAAAAACGGCCAGATAAAGAGCATGTTGTTGAGCTAATTGAAGATATATTGAAAAAAGCTTAGGTAGTGATTGTTATTGTAAATACGTAAGCGGTATAATGAGTGCAAATGAATGCTTCAATTTGTCCGACTATCACGGCAGCTGATGCTGCGTCGTACCAACAGCAAATAGAGAAAGTAGCTGGCTTTGCGACGCGGCTTCATATTGACCTGGCTGATGGCGTCTTTACACCGGCTAACTTGGTGCCGGTCGATCAAGTATGGTGGCCGGGCGGCGTGCGCGCAGACCTGCATGTTATGTGCAAGCGGCCGCTTGAGGTCCTGCCAGCTTTGATAGCGCTACAGCCGCAGCTGATAATACTACATGCCGAGTCAGAAGGTAATTTCGCGGAGTTCGCCGAAGCCGTGCATCATCATGGTATCGAAGCCGGTGTGGCATTGCTGCAGACTTCACCAGTCGAGACAATTAAAGAGGGCTTGCCGTTCATTGACCACGTGTTAATATTTTCCGGTGATCTTGGACGGTTCGGTGGCAAAGCAAACCCGGCGTTACTGTCAAAGGTCCGTACCCTCAAAAGCCTGAAACCTCAGTTGGAAATCGGCTGGGATGGCGGTATCAACGCCCAGAACATATCGGCACTTGTGCGTTCCGGCGTGGAAGTATTGAATGTTGGTGGTTTTATCCATAACGCCGAAGATCCTGCGGCAGCCTATGCAATGTTGGCGAATGTCCTGGAGAAGCCAGCGGCTCCGGCGGCAACTGCATCGTCCGGGCAGGACGTACCTTTACGGCAGCAGCCTGTACCACGCGGCCAACCAGTTCCGGTGAGAGGACGCCGGCTCAACATCGACTAGCGGTAGTACGTTTGTAATATGGGGCTAGTCGTTTCATGCGGCAGCCGGACAATAGGTAGTAGGAATAGTAGGGAGTGACGAAGATTATATGCAAACCCCATTGACCATAGACGAGCTGGAGTTGAAAGCGAATGATATCCGAATGGATATCATTCGAATGCTGGAGCACGCTGGTAGCGGACATTCTGCCGGTCCGTTAGGGCTGGCTGATATCTTTACTGCCTTGTACTTCGACATTATGCAGCATGACCCGAAGAAGCCTGATTGGGATGAGCGCGACATCTTACTGCTCAGCAACGGCCACTGCGTGCCGGTCCGCTACGCCACTATGGCGCATGCCGGCTATTTCCCTCGCGCGGAGTTGAAGACTTTGCGCAAATTAGGCTCGCGGTTGCAAGGCCATCCGGAACGTACCAAGCTGCCAGGCATGGAAAATACCAGCGGGCCTTTGGGTTGTGGACTGAGCCAGGCCTGCGGCATGGCTCTGGCGATGCGCATGGACAAGATCATGCACCGATGGGTATATGTTGTTATGGGCGACGGTGAATTAAACGAAGGCAATGTCTGGGAAGCTGCCATGCTGGCCGGCAAATACCGCCTGAACAATATCATCGGCATCATTGACCGTAATAATATCCAAATTGATGGCCCGACTGAAAACGTTATGCCACTCGAAGACTTGCGAGCCAAATGGGAAGCCTTCGGCTGGCATGTAATCGACATAAATGGTAATGATATCGAAGCGGTTATTGATGCCTGTGCCATGGGCAGGGCCATCGTCGAGAAGCCGGTGATGATCATCGCCCATACAGTTCCCGGCAAAGGTGTCGGATTTATGGAATACGATTTCCACTGGCACGGTACGCCGCCGAACCATGAGCAGGCTGTCGCGGCACTGCACGAAATCCGTACGTTGCAGGGTAGGATTAGGAGCGAACATGAGTAATCTTTATTTAGCAAATATTCTCAATGCGGGTAAGGACCTTCAGTCTGAGCCGATTCGGAAGGGCTTTGGCCGTGGTCTTTTGGAAGCCGGTAAGCGTGATGTACATGTTGTGGCGGCTTGCGCGGACTTAACGGGGTCTACGGCCATGGACTTATTCGCTAAAGAGTTTCCGCAGCGGTTTGTGGAAATCGGCGTGGCCGAACAGAATTTGGTAACTGTTGGCTCGGGGCTGGCGGCATCAGGTAAAGTTCCGTTTGTCAGTAGCTATGCTGCGTTTAGCCCGGGACGTAATTGGGAGCAAATTCGCACCACTATCTGCTTGAACGAGCAACCGGTTAAGGTTGTTGGTTCACACGCTGGTGTCAGCGTCGGTCCTGATGGCGCGACACACCAGATGTTGGAAGATATCGCACTGATGCGGGTATTACCGTTCATGGTGGTAATTGTGCCAGGCGACAGTTTGGAAGCGGAGCGGGCGACGTTGGCGATGGCAGCCGACAAAGTCCGGCCGGCGTACCTGCGTCTGGCGCGCGAAGCGACACCGATTATTACGACCAGCAACACGCCTTTTGAGATCGGCAAAGCCTACGTTTACCGGGAAGGTACGGACATTACGCTGATCACCACGGGGACTATGACATACCAGGCGTTAGTTGCGGCTGACAAATTAGCAAAAGATAGTATCAGTGCTGAAGTCGTCCATGTGCCGACTATCAAACCATTGGACCGCTCGACTATCTTGGCAAGTGTGCGCAAGACCGGTGCAGTCGTTACGGCCGAAGAAGCTCAAATAGCCGGAGGGCTCGGCGGCGCAATCGCTGAACTTCTGTCCGAAGAGTATCCAACGCCCATGAAACGTATTGGCATGCAGGACCGCTTCGGCGAGTCAGGCGAACCGGGTGAGCTGATAGCTTTCTTTGGTCTCGATGCCAAGCATATCGCTTTCGCCGCCCATCACGTATTAGCCAAGAAACATAAGTAGATAATCAAGAAGGATAGACCGACATGCCGTTATCATTAACTCAAATGCGCGTGAATTGCTCGAAGGCACGGGAAGCTATGGAGCGGGCGCGGGCCGGCCAGTATGCGCTGGGAGCTTTCAATATTGACAACCAGGAAACACTCAAGGCAGTGGTGCAAGCGGCGGTCAACAAAAAAGCACCTGTCCTGGTGGAAGTAAGCCAAGGCGAAGTGGATGCGCTGGGGATAGAAAACGTCCGTGATATGGTAGACAATTACCGTGCCGAGTATGGCGTGGAGATATACGTAAACCTGGACCATAGTCCGTCCGTAGAGACGGCTATCGAAGGTATCGAGGCCGGGTTTGAATTTATTCATATCGACGTATCGCAAGCCGACCATAACGCCAGTGAAGAAGAAATCATCGCCGCAACAAAAAAAGTTGTTGAGTATGCCAAACTAACCGGGGCGCTGGTTGAGAGCGAGCCGCATTATTTTGGTGGCAGCAGCAATTTGCATACCGAAGCAATCGATTATAACGAGATCAAAAAGACCTTCAGCACGCCTGAGGGAGCTAAAGCTTTCGTGGAAGCGACCGGCATCGACACCTTTGCGACTGCCATCGGCAACCTGCATGGCCAATATCCGGTTCCGAAAATGCTTGATTTGGAGTTGCTGGAGCAGGTCCGTGGGGTGATTGACTGTAATATCAGCCTGCACGGCGGCAGCGGCACGCCGGGGCATTATTTCGAGCAAGCCGTGCGGATTGGCGTGGCCAAGGTCAATATCAACAGTGATATGCGTGTGGCTTACCGCAACACGTTGGAAGACGCACTGCGTAACAATCCGAATGAATTTGCCGTCATCAAACTGATGGACAAGGTAATCGCAGCCGTACAGGCGGTAGTGGAGAGTAAGATTGACATGTTTAATTCGTCCGGCAAAGCGCGGCCGTAATTGCTCCTGCGGATGGTATGCTCGCCTAGTAAGCGGCCTGATTTGTAATCTCACTTAGTGTAGGTATAATATAACCATGGGCTAAACATAAGCTGTTTTGTCGGTGTGTCAGCATGTCGGCTTTTGATGCGTTGATGCCTGATCAATCTGCTGCAGTAAGGTAAAAACTAGAACAAAACTGCAAACACAGAGGCATAATAAATACTTGATAAGCAGGGGGTTGGAAAAACATGGCAGCATTTGACGTACTGAGTATCGGCGATATCGTGACGGATGCCTTTATTAAGCTTGACGATCAGCAGGCGGTTACGTATGAGAATGAAGACGGCAAGTGGCTGGCAATGAAATTCGGCACTAAGTTGCCGTTTGATCACGCCGATATCGTAGATGCGGTCGGTAATGCCAGTAACGCCGCGGTGGCTTTTGCAAGGCTTGGGCTAAAAACTTCATTTGCTACGAATGTCGGCGGCGACCAGGCAGGCCGTGACATGATTGCTTCGCTGCATAAAGAGGGTGTCGATACCCGGCTGGTACGCGTAAACCCGGGTATGAAGAGTAATTACCACTATGTATTGCGCTACCGTGAGGAGCGCACAATCCTGGTTAAGCACGAGGCTTACGATTACCACTGGCCGCACCTCAGGCCCGCGGAACTGCCGCGTTGGATCTATTTCAGCTCTATTAGTGACCACGCCATTCCCTATCACGATGAGGTGTCGGACTGGCTCGACGGCAACCCGGAGATTAAACTGGCTTTCCAGCCCGGTACGTTCCAGATGGAAGCCGGTGCCGAGCGGCTGAACCGTATATATAAACGCAGCGAAGTAGTGATCTTAAACCGTGAAGAAGCGGTAACGGTCGGCGGCGGGAATCATGATGATCTGCATGATCTGATCAACAAGATGCACGATTTGGGTCCGAAAATTGTCGTCATCACCGATGGCCCGAACGGTGCGTATGCCAGCGACGGCGAGAACCGGTTTAAAATGCCGCTATATCCTGACCCGGGTCCGCCGGTTGACCGCACCGGTGCCGGTGATTCGTTTGCCAGTACGTTTGTCGCGGCTTTAGCTCACGGAAATACCATCGAAGGCGCGTTGCAGCGCGCGCCTATCAATTCTATGAGCGTGGTCCAGAAGGTTGGGGCGCAGGCCGGGCTGCTGTCTGATGCGGAGATTGGACGATTTTTGCAGACTGCCCCTGAGTGGTACAAACCCGAGCGTTTCTAGCGGCTTATCCTGCCGTAGACAGGACTTTCGCATTTTGCACATTTCGCCCGAACACTTCCGCTCCGATGCATCGGCTACACCTCTTGCCTCGCTGCTCAGCATATACATGCTAGCATGTATATGCTTCCGCGGCTGCGTACACCACCGTACTCTCAAGTACG
>JBGTNV010000075.1:0-5815 GCA_041742875.1 Saccharimonadales bacterium (SeqCode)
GATGCCGTTCATCGGGCGGGTAATGTCTGCCTTGAACTCTAGTTTGACGGTGTATTTGCCGGGATATACCGTGGCGGCAGTATGGAGACGCACTTCGTCGAACGCGTCCTGGCTATTAATACGTTTAACTTCGATAGGGCGGTCACCGCGCTTGTCGTGAAAAATTACGGTCGCGGCTGTTACTTGCAACCCGTTTTGGTGAAACGTAAACCGCTCGCTTGGCCGGTCAACTTTTTGACCTTCGATGGTTACGACTCCCCTGAGTGTCATGGCGTCCGGATTGACGGCTAGCGTCAGGTTGTATGCTCTAGGCTGAAATTGGCGGTACAATCGACGAACTCTCTTTCCCATATCACTCCATCCCCTACTATCTAATTTTTACTTAGTTTGACACGCATCATCTGACACGCATCAGTTGTATAGTTTTAACTCTCGGATGTAATCCCCCGAATGTAATCCCATTGTATAGCAGATGTCTGGCGCTGGCCATGGCCAGCCGCTCCGCCAGCGCGTTGACAATGCAGCGACGCTCCCGTATAGTTCAAGGTAGCGGTCGGCCATAGCGGTCGGCTTTTTTCGTATCGACAGTCCGGCTCCCTTGGCTATACTGAGCCAACGTTCCGGTAGCTGAGCCGAACTAAAATTTGAAAATAAAGCAGACAATTGCAGCATTATGTAGTGAAGTTGTGTATGCAGTGAAGTCGTAATGAAAATCGTGCGATCGCGCGAAGAGAAAGGAAATAATCCAAATGGACCTAGACATCAAACAATTAGCAGTAGCAGTGCGGGCTATTGCCGAAGAAAAAAACCTGCCGGAGGACACCGTACAAGAAGTTGTTGAACAGGCCTTGGCCGCAGCCTATCGCCGTGACTATGGCGAGCGTGAGCAGGAAGTCCGCGTTACCATGAACCTGAACACCGGTGATGTTGACGCCTACGTCAGTAAAGAAGTCGTTGATGAGGTTGAACAGCCGGCGTACGAAATCTCTTTGGCTGATGCGCAGGTAATGAAGAAAGATGCTGCAATCGGTGACATGATAGAGGTGCACGAAAAAGTCAGTTCATTCGGCCGCGTCGCAGCCCAGACGGCCAAGCAGGTAATATTGCAACGTCTGCGCGAAGCCGAACGAGAAATCATCCTCAATGAATATGAAGACAAAATCGGTACTGTCATCAACGCTACCGTCGCCAGGGTAGAGAGCAATATCGTCCGCATCGATCTTGGTAAAGCCCAGGGCATCATGCCGCGCAGCGAACAGATCCAGGGTGAGCGCTATTATCCCGGCCAGCGGCTAAAGGTGTACCTGAAAGATGTCGAACGCGACTTCCGCGGCCCGCAGCTGGTGGTATCACGCGGCAATGTCCAGTTTATCGAATGGCTGTTCAGAGCCGAAGTGCCGGAAATGGAAAGCGGCGCTGTCGAGATTAAGGGAATCGCCCGGGAAGCCGGTGTACGCAGCAAAATCGCCGTAGCCAGTAATGTTCCGGGCGTCGATCCGGTCGGCACGTTTGTCGGTGGCCATGGTACCCGTGTCAATGCTGTTATGTCCGAAGTCGGTGAGCAGGAAAAGATCGACATAATCGTTTGGAACGATGATCCGTCTGCCTATATCACCAATGCCCTCAGCCCGACAAAAGTCGCCCGGGTCGAACTGGATGATGCCCGCACCAAAGCCCGTGTTTCCGTACCCGAAGACCAGCTGAGCATCGCTATCGGAAGAAGCGGCCAGAATGTCCGATTGGCAAGTAAGCTAACCGGGTTCGAAATCGATATCGAGGCCGACGTGTCATCCGCGGCCGCGCCTGCGGTTGAGCCAGCCGAAGCTGTTGCTGAAGCAAAACCGGTTGTACAGAAGCTGAAGAAGAAATCGGAACTCGAAAGCAACCTGCTGGAAGCTATAGAAGAGCACGGCGAGTAGCCATACTCCTCTAGCAGAAAAAGTATATGTACTTGCTAGAGTTTCGATTCAGCGGTCCATGTAACTGCGCTATGCCGGAGACAGCCGACTCCGGCAGGGAGGAAGTAACAGAATAATATTAGCACTCTTGACTAGCGAGTGCTAATTGATATGATAGAGGGAGCGGTTGTGTACGTGTAATCGTAATAATGAAGGCCGCTAGAATGGTGGATACGAAACTATGCCAAACGACTCCAATTTTCAAGACTTCTTAAACCACTTGACGAACAATGCTCTGGCGAGCCTGAAGCATGCCGATGCAATTGCCCGGAGCTTCGGTAGCGCATATGTCGGGACAGAGCATCTCCTGCTCGGCTTGTTGGCGCAGGAAACCAGCATGGGCGCTAAAATGTTGGAAAACGCCGGCGTAACACTGGATCGGGCGCGGATGGCGCTTAACCTGACTCCAAAAAGTCTAGTTATTAATATGGGCGCCAAAGGCCTGAGCGAAACAGCCAAACTGACATTGAAAATGGCCTACGATACCGCCCAGGATTATACCCAGGAATTCTGCGGTACCGAGCATATTCTCTACAGCATTGTGAGCCAGAAAAATGCACGCGCAACCATCCTGTTACGCGATATGAACATCGATGTAGATGCATTAATGAACGAACTGGAACATTTCCTGAACCAGCAACAGTATGAGGAACGGAGTGATGGCGCTGAAGGTATAGGTCAGGCCGCAGGCCGGCCAGGCATCAAGAAAGCCCGCAAAACGGCGCTCGACTTCTTCGGTACCGACCTGACCGCTCAGGCCAAGGCAGGCAAACTTGATCCGGTAGTAGGCCGTGAAGCCCAAATCCGCCGTGTCGTGACAGTGTTGAACCGCCGCACAAAAAACAATCCGGTATTGATTGGCGAGCCGGGTGTTGGCAAGACTGCCATTGTTGAAGGCTTAGCCCAGCGCATTATAACCGAGGATGTGCCGGATAGCTTACTCGACAAACGTATTGTAATGCTCGACCTGGCCGGAATGATCGCCGGGACTAAGTATCGCGGCGAGTTCGAAGAGCGGTTGAAGAAAGTAATGGGTGAACTGGAAAATGACAAAAAGACCATCGTATTTATCGATGAGTTGCACCTGATTGTCGGTGCCGGGGCGGCCGAAGGGGCGCTGGACGCCGGCAATATCCTGAAGCCGGCCCTGGCCCGCGGGAAAATCCAGCTGATCGGTGCAACGACGACGGTGGAATATACTAAACATATCGAAAAAGATGCCGCTTTGGAGCGCCGCTTCCAGCCCATACAAGTACCGGAGGCTACACTGCCTGAAACCCTTGCTATCCTCAAAGGACTGCGCAAACACTACGAGGCGTTTCATGGTGTTGTTATCAGTGACGAGGTGTTGGAAGATACCGTTACGCTGTCCAAGCGGTATATCAATGACCGCTTCATGCCGGACAAAGCTATCGATCTGCTGGACGAAACATCAGCCCACCTGCGAGTCGAAAAAGGTAAAACCTCGCCGGAAGTCCGCAAACTGCAGAAAGAACAAAAGTTGGTCAATACCCGGATCGAAGAAGCGGTCGACGCAGAAGACTACGAAAAAGCCGCCCGCGAGAAAACCCGTGCCAGCCAGATCCGCGAAGCGTTGGAGAAACTGGCCGCAACCCACAAATCAGCCAAGCCAATCCACGTTACCAGTGACGACATCGCCCAGGTTGTCTCCCGTATGACCGGTGTGCCGGCGACGCGGGTCATCAGCAGCGAAGCTAAATCGTTATTGCAGCTGGAAAAGTTTATCGGGCGGCATGTTATCGGCCAATCAGAGGCCGTCGAAGCAGTCGCCAGGGCAATACGCCGTAACCGTTCCGGTATCGGCAGCACGCGCCGGCCGGTCGGTTCATTCATTTTTCTTGGTCCGACAGGCGTCGGCAAGACCGAGTTGGCTCGAGTCCTGGCCCGCGAATTTTACGGGTCGGAAGATGCGCTGGTCAAAATCGACATGTCCGAATTCGGCGAGCACCACAATGTCTCCCGTCTGGTCGGCGCGCCGGCCGGCTATGTCGGTTACGAAGAGGGCGGCCAATTGACCGACAAGATCCGCCGCCGCCCCTACAGTCTGGTGCTTTTTGATGAGATAGAAAAAGCCCACCCGGATGTCTTCAATATGCTGCTGCAGATGCTGGAAGACGGCCACTTAACCGATGCTAAAGGCCGGCGGATTGATTTCACCAACACCATAGTAATCATGACTAGCAATATCGGCGCCGAAAAACTGCAAAAAGAGTCCAACTTTGGCTTCCATGCGGCCAGCGAGTCGGACATGAAAGATCTGGATGCGCTGCACAAACGGAACCGCGAAAACGTGCTGGAAGACCTAAAAAAAATGATGCGGCCCGAATTACTGAATCGTATCGACAAAACCATTGTTTTTCGCGCCCTGACCAAAAAAGACATCTACCGGATCATTGATCTGCAGGTAGACGAGTTGCGTGCCCGGCTGCAGAAACACGGCCTCGGTATCCAGCTGACGCCGCAGACCAAGCAACACTTGCTTGAGCACGGCTACGACGCCAAGAACGGCGTACGGCCGCTCAGGCGCTTGATCCAGGATACTATCGAGGACGAGATCGCCGTTTCGCTGCTGCATGAACAGTATCAGAGGGGCGAGATCATCCGGGTTAGCGCCAAAAACGGGCAGCTGGCATACTCGGCAGCAGGCGAGTAATGCGGGTCAGGTGGCTGTGCCGGCAACTGCCGTACAGGTGATATACTGAATCTATGAATTCTCGTGTTGCCGGGCGCCGCTCGGGACTGGTCGGTTTGCTGTTTTTGCTGGTATTGCTGGTGCTGGCCGGAACGCAGTCCCAACGGATTACCGACTGGTACAGGTTGCGGGGCTATCAGCCGCCGGCGGAGATTGCAGAACTTGCCAAACAGACTACTATGACACCAGCGGCGCGGCATTTGTTCTACATAAACCGGCCGGTGCTGGCTGAAAAGCAGATCTTCCGGCAAAGTTGTCCGGAATATGAGGCGTCAATCGTTATCGGTTGCTACCAGCAGGGTCAGCGCGGCATCCACCTGCTAAAAGTGACCGACCCGCGATTGCAGGGCATAGAGCAGGTGACGGCTGCTCATGAAATGCTGCACGCAGCTTACGACCGGCTGAGCAGTAAAGAGCGGAACCGGGTAGACGGCTGGTTGCAGGCCTATGCGGCTAACGGCCTGCAGGACCGGCGTATTGCAGAAACACTGGAGAACTATCGGAAGACTGAGCCGGGCGTGCTGGATAACGAGATGCATTCTATATTTGGCACGGAAGTGGCTACCCTGACCGACGAGCTTGAACAGTACTACGCCCGGTTCTTCTTGAACCGTCAAACAGTAGTCTCCTTCGCTACTGATTACCAGCAGGCCTTCACTTCCCGTCAGCAAAAGATTTCTCAGGTAGACAGCCAGTTGAACGCCCGGACTGATAGTATAAAAAATAATACCGAGGCCTTGGCTAGACAGCGCGAAGCCTTGTCGGAGTTTGAACGCAGGTTGGAGGACGATCGGATAGCCGGTAACACAGCCGTATATAATGCGGGCGTTGTCGGCTATAATCAACAGGTGGCGGATTACAATAGCCTACTGGAGAAAACCAGGCTACAGGTGGCTCAGTACAACCAGATGGTAATCGAGCGTAATATCCTGGCCGAGCAAACCGTTGAGTTGCGTGAAGCGATTGACAGCTCGTCATTGCCTGAGAGCCGGTAGAGATATATAGGACTTTCGCATTTTGCACATTTCGCCCGAACACTTCCGCTCCGATGCATCGGCTACACCTCTTGCCTCGCTGCTCAGCATATACATGCTAGCATGTATATGCTTCCGCGGCTGCGTACACCACCGTACTCTCAAGTACG
>JBGTNV010000076.1:0-4004 GCA_041742875.1 Saccharimonadales bacterium (SeqCode)
CCCACTTCTTCCTTCCCGGGGCACGCTCCGCGCGGCGTGGCCTACGGTCACTCCGCCTGCACTCGGCAGTCCAGTCCCCGGGAAGGAAGAAGTGGGTGTGGGTCAGCCTGGCCAGGTCAGACCAAGATCAGACTACTATGCGGAAACCCTATCTGTTACAATAGGCAGAACGTAAACAGGGATTTTTCATGGAACGAACAATGATTCTACTTAAGCCTGACGCTCTCCAGCGCGGCATCGCTGGCGAAATTATCACCCGTTTTGAACGCGTCGGCCTGAAAATCGTCGCTACCAAGATGCTGGAGCCAAGCCAAGCGCATTACCATTACCACTACGAAGACATCAGTCAGATGATTTCCCGCCGCGGCCAGGTGGCTTTTGACGTTACGTTGCAGATGATGCAAGCCGGCCCGGTTCTGGCTATGGTGCTCGAAGGTGTAGAAGCGGTCGAACAGGTACGTAAAATGGCCGGCACTACCGAGCCCAAGTCCGCGCAGCCTGGCACTATCCGCGGCGATTACGCCCACGTCAGTTTCGCTTACGCCAACGACAAAGGCCTGGCCATAGCTAACCTCATCCATGCCTCCGGTGACCCGAAAGAAGCCGAAGCCGAAATCGCACACTGGTTCGGCGACGATGAAATTTACACCTACGAAACCACCCACGAAAAATTCACCCAACCCAAAAAGTAAGCCCGGACCCGATGCCGGGTGCTGGCCCACCTGCACGAACCGCCTATCCAGGTCGCTCTACGGGTAGCCTACGGCTAGCGAGCGTTGCATCGCGCTAGCATACCCTTACGATTCGGTTCGTGCAGGCGAGTCAGTGCTGAGTGGCAGGGGAGCATGCGTTTGCTACAATAGATCTCGTAGACCTCAGTGGCCCGGTAGTTCAACGGATAGAACACCACCGTCCTAAGGTGGGTGTTGGGGGTTCGATTCCCTCCCGGGTCACCATATTAGATTTTTCCATTTTTGTCAGCGCGAATACCAGATTCACCCCTGTAAAAAGGGGTGTTATTGGTGTTCCACATTTTATTTCATCGTAGATTGGGGTTTTGTTGAAAAGTACCGCGAAAAAATTGGCCGCTTCATCGTTCAGTATGTCGATTTGATTCTCTGTCCTCACAAGATCCACCTCCAGAAGTTTATTACCTCGGTTCTTGATGAAGCACCAGATGATGGAGCAAGGTTTGCGCTTAGGGCTAAGGTTGCTTTGATCAGAAAGTCGTCAGTCCAGCCTTGTATACTATAACTGTGAAGATTCTATTGGTTGAAGATACTATAAAACTTGCAAACCTCGTTGCGGAGAATCTGCGTGGCACGGGCTTTGTTGTTGAAATCGTTGGCACGGCGGAAGGTGCCCTGCATTTAACACAAATGGAGGGCTATGACGCTATTATTCTGGATCGGATGCTGCCAGATGGTCGGGACGGGCTTGATATTTGCTCCCAATTGCGAGCCCGAGGAAACTGTACGCCCATCCTAATGATGACCGCACTCGGTAACATTGACCATCGAGTGGAGGGGTTTGAAAACGGTGCGGACGACTATCTACCCAAACCGTTCGACATGCGAGAGCTTTTGGCGCGCGTTTCAGCACTCACGCGTCGTCCGAAAGAATCACCAGTACTGGTCCTAATAAAAGTGGCCGATGTGCACATCAACCTGGCGAGAAGATGTGTTGAGGTTCGGGGAGAAGAAGTAAAGTTAAGCAGAAGGTTATGGCGGCTTTTAGAGTATCTTTCCCTACATCAGGGACAAACTATCAGTAAAGAAGTGCTAATTGACCGAGTATGGGGGATGGATAGTGACGTGCTGGAAAACACCGTAGAGGCTGCCATCAGCAACCTGCGCCGTAAGCTCAGTGACGAGAAAGGCGAGACCATCCAGACCATGCATGGATTCGGGTACAGGTTAAGGCCGTGAGTATACAAAAGAAACTATATGCTGCAGTAGAACGCAAGTTAATGCTATGGAGCATCGGTGCAATGCTGGTTATGAGCACCAGCTTTATTATCCCGGTATATTTGGTGGTAAGTAACTGGCTCGACCATTCCGCAACTGACATGCGGGCGGCGCATCACGGCCTTATACTTACCCTGGTATTGGTACAAGGTATTGTCGTTGCGGGCGGCGCGGTTTTGAGCTCGATATTTGCCCGAAAAGCCCTGCGCCCCATCCGGCAGGCGCATCAAGCTCAAGCTGAGTTTGCCGCAAACGCCCATCATCAATTGCGTACACCGATTGCTGTCATGCAAGCCGAAGTCGATACCGCGCTATTGCGCAAAAACCAGCAACCCGAAGATTACCAGCGCGTGTTGCATAGTTTTGGGGAAGAACTGAGGCTGCTGCGTGCCACAAGCGAAGAACTGCTTTTGCTGGCAGATGGTACGCCAGCCAATAACTCACACCCTGCAAGTGATGATCTTGTCCATATTCTGCGCCTGCTAGAGCGTCGTTACAAACTGCAGGTTAAAACCGTAATTTCGCCCGATCTCTACACCACGCTCTCGCAAAAGGAGCTCACCATCCTCGTTGAGGCGCTATTCGATAACGCCGCCAAACATACTGGCATGGCTCCACAGGAAATTATAGTAACCGTTACGCTGCGGCCAGACAAAAGCGGCGTGTCGCTGGAATACCAAGACAATGGCCAAGGTATCGTCAAAGGTGAAGATGAGCAACTGTTTGACCGTCACTTCCGGGGAACACGTGCCGTCAAAGCTCAGGTAGCGGGCAGCGGCCTGGGACTCGCTATTGTAGCGGAGATTGTACACACCCATAGCGGCACCCTGCGGGCGGGTAATCTGCCGGCAGGTGGATTTCGTGTTGCCATGCATTTCCCGTCTGGAGCCAAACGATAAGAATTTTGTCAGAACTTTTTGCTAGGATGTTGCCTAAGGAGATTCTAAATGCGAACCGAAGAAGCAAAGCAATCCAAGTACAAGAAAGTTATTATCACACTCATTATTATCGCGGTAATCGCGGGCGGTATTATCTATGTATCAACAAAAGCCTCAGAATTCAAGCCACCGTCTCACAGTGATTTTCAGCGTCAACACGGTAATTAACAAGCAGCAAAGGTAAAGAGTAATCCCTAAAACAAGGAACAACCCGTGAGTAAAACTTCTAACAGTTCCCCGGCAGTCCAGCTGCGCGGGGTAATGAAAGCCTATGAGGTTGCGGCTGGGAAATTTACCGCTCTGCATCACTTAGACCTAACCATTGCACGCGGCGAGTTTACAGCCATTGTCGGCTCATCCGGCAGTGGTAAGACGACACTACTCAATCTCTTGGCCGGCATTGACCGGCCGACCAGCGGTGATGTCATTGTGGCCGGAACAAGCCTGGGCCCGCTCTCAGAGTCGGCGCTGGCCGAGTGGCGCGGCCGGAATGTGGGGCTGGTGTTCCAGTTCTTTCAGCTACTGCCAACATTGACGGTCGCGGAAAACGTACAGCTCGCAATGGACTTCGTGAAGCTTATTCCAGCAGCCGAACGGAGGTCCAGGGCGCTCGAGCTCCTGAAAAGTGTCGGCATCGGAGATCAGGCCGATAAACTACCCGCTATGTTATCGGGCGGCCAACAACAGCGGGCGGCCATAGCCAGGGCCCTAGCCAACGATCCGCCTATTATACTTTGCGATGAACCGACCGGTAATCTGGATTCGGCAAACAGAATGGCAGTCCTCAAATTATTTGCCGAACTGAACACACAGGGGCGCACTATCGTCATGGTCACCCACGAGCGCGACGCCTCGTCTTTCACAAGCCGACTGATAACGCTGGCTGACGGCCGCCTTGCCGCTGCTGCCGGGAAAAGCTAGTGCCATGACAAAACTATTGTTTATTAAATTGCTTCGGGATATGCGCACGACCTGGGGGCGTATGGTAATGATGGTCGCAGCCATCAGCCTCAGCCTGATTGTCTTTAGTTCTATGCTATATGCGCTTATCATAGTCCAATCCCAGATGACAAGTCAGTACATGAGTACCAACCCTTCT
>JBGTNV010000077.1:0-2886 GCA_041742875.1 Saccharimonadales bacterium (SeqCode)
GTTCCAGGCCGGGATGTTGGATTCGGGGAAAGGTACCCAGGTGCTGGCGCTCATCATTGCATCGCTGACGCCGGCTTCGCGTAGCCGTTGGAAATAGCGGTCTACCGCGGTGTCGTATTTGCCGGCAAGGTAGTCGCGGTAGGACATGGCCGCGTCGCCGGCGTACGGTTCGACAATGACAAGCGGGCGGATACCGGCGGCATGGAACAGCTTCAGCTTTGCAGCCATTTTGGTTCCATTTGTATCGGCGTCGGCGACAGTGGCCGGGAAGCCGGTAAAGAGCATGAGTTCGCCGGTGACTGCGGATGTGCATGTACGCTGGTATTGCATGAGTTTCGCGATGTGCGGATCGGTGGCATAATTGTCGAGTGCCAGCGGCGGTTTGGCGGTGCAGCGGTTGAGGCTGTCGCTCTCGGCTACTTGGCGCGGGCCGCGGTCATCACCAGCCAGGCCGGCCACGCGGCGCGCGGTTGCGGACAGGCTGTCATTGATAGAAAGTTTCACGGTCAGGATACTAAAAAACAGCACCAGGCCGAGGATTACTACATTCGCGACGACCAGTTCCTTGCGCTTCATGCTTCAGCCTCGCTGGGGACACGCTGAATAGCAGTGATAGTAGAAACATTGGGAACATTGGGGATAGCAGGGATATTGGAGGCGCCAGGTTCCTTCAGCAGTTTGGCGATGCCCTGGCGGTCCCACCTCTGCCATTCGACATCGGTACCGCGCCGGATAAGCCGGATACTTTTATGCAGGGCCATAAACTCAATCCAATCCAGCATATAGAATAGCGGCCAGACGAACGGGAATGACAGCACCAGGAGCGGCCGCCGTCTGGTAGTACTGAAGAGTGATACGGCGGCGAAAACCAAAAAGATGAAAACCAGCCCGATGGACAGTGACAAGTACTCTGACATAACGATGCTGTAGGCGATCAGTATGGCTATTGCGATTGGCTCAAACAGTAACTGGACTTCGGCCAGTATTGAAAACGGCAGCACAAAAAACGACAGAAAAACGTTGTGCTTCTCGTCGGTAGAGAAAAACATTGACCGGTATTTGACAAAGGTATCCAGGCGGCCTTTCTTCCAGCGCACCCTTTGGGAAATCAGACCCTTGATGTCCGACGCGCCCTCTGTGTAACAGATGACATCTTCGGCATAGGTGGACTTCATGCCGTGAAATTTAGTGCGCATCGACATCTCAATATCTTCGGTTTTGTTCGAAGTGTCGAACGGGCCAAGCTCATCGAAGACGCTTTTGCGGAACGAAGCGCAGGCGCCGCCGAAAATGTACTCTGCGCCCAGCAGCGCGTGGGTACGTTTATTATAGAAGCCGAAGTAGTATTCCAATTGTTGGGCAAAGCCGACCAGGGTGCGGCTATTGACGACTTCGACGTTGCCTACCACGGCTACGATTTCGTCGTCCATGTAGTATTTGACCAACTTTTCCAGGGCACCCGGCTGAAGTGACGAATCGGCATCGACAGTCAGTACGATATCACCGGTAACGAACTTCAACCCCTCGTTCAGAGCGTGGCCTTTGCCGCCATTCGATTTGTAGCGGTAGAATATGCGCTTGACCGGCTGGTTGCCGGCGGCTTGGATCTGTTGCAAGTGGTTACGGATGACACTGTCAGAGCTATCGGTCGAGCCGTCGTTAATAATGATAAGTTCGGTGTTCTGATACCCGTTGTGCAGGATGGAGTCGATAGTTTTGAGAATGCCAACCTCTTCATTCCAGGCGGGTACTATGACCGATATGCGCGGACGATAGGCCGGCAGGCCCTGTTGTTTGCGTTTGCCGGCAGCACGGATGTAACGGATCTTTTCGCGGACCGGATATAGCGGTGCGAGCAAGAGGAAAAAATAGTTTTTGACCAACGTAACAATGACAAAAAACGCCACGATGCTTTTTACCGCATGAAACAACAGCTCCATAGCCTAGACCTTTGCCTCCAGGGAAAATCCGTAATACACGCCGGCATCCGGATCTTCCAATACCAAAAGTACCTGGCGGTATTCAGACTTGCTAACTAACAGCGACCGGTCGAACGGCAGTACTTTTTTCTCCGTAACCTGCAATACTGAACCGGCGCCATTGCCGTAGTGTACGACTACTTCCATGCCCTGCTCAATACGTTCGGGGGCAGGCAGGGTCCGCCACGATTTGATGGCATACACCAGATAATCGACAGTCACGCCGTATTTGTTTTTGTTGAGGCCTATATAGTGGGCGGTACTGGGCCGGGCGTACCATTCATTATTGATGAGCCGGGATTCTTCGGTGGTGATTTGGGCTTTGAGCGCCGGAATTTCAAGACGTTCAATGCGGTCGAGCGCCGCGACGGAATCGGTATTGTTCGATGTCAGGCGCGTCTCGAAATCCTGGACAGCACTGTTGATGGCTGTCTGGTTGGAAGAACGCTCGACCGAACCGGCCAGGGGAATATCACGGTTAAAGACTACTTCATAGGTATTGGCGAAAGTAAACCCCGTAAAGAGGAATGTCATACCGAAAACAGTAAATTTTATGAAGAAATTGCGCATACTTTATATATCCAGCCCCTATCTCAGCCTATCTCAGCCTATCTCAGCCTATCTCCGGATTATCCGGATTAACTATTCCGAAGTTTCCGGATTTTTATGACCATACTCAGCACGGCGTTAGTGAGGGCGGCAAGAATATTGACGGCAAAAATCGTCACAAACACAAACGCCAATACCACTAACATAAAATTGATTGAAACTAATTCACTGAACATTCGACCGGCCCGCTCACTACACTTACCACCCTGTCAGAAGGGCACTTATATTCCAGAACCTTACTATAACTAATAGTAACTCTAAAGGCAATAACGTTATACGGTTTATGGGTGTGGGTCAG
>JBGTNV010000078.1:0-3855 GCA_041742875.1 Saccharimonadales bacterium (SeqCode)
TCCGTTCGTCGTCAGTGAATTCAAAATTGCAGTTATGGTAGCTACTTCATGAGCTTGTAAATCTCGCGGCAGCACTAAAGTAACCGGCGCATCCAAGCGGAGAGCCAGTTCAATTTTATGCATGTTAGCCGGAACAGCAGCCCCCGCAGACCGAGAAGTATTATCTACTTGCTCGTCTTTGCTTTGAGTATGGCTATGCCCAGTTGTATGTTTTTTCGCCCTGGCCACCACTTTGGGTGTCCAACCTGCCATCTTAGCCTGATCCACACCATATGCCTCGTAATCATTTACGACTTTTATCACTCTAGACTTGTAAGTCGCTAATGACGCTGCGGAAAATTTAGTCTTATTTTTTGTAAAAACTACTTGCGCTATTTGATCAATATTTTTTCTGAACTCGGATATTGAGTTCTTTTCATCTTCATTTAACTCCTGTTCGTACAACTTTACGGCTGCCCGTAAGGTCTGCGCGGTACTCTCGGGGTATTTACGACTTTTGACGGCGCTATCAACAAATTCATATAGTGCCGTGATCTTCTGATCCATACTTTCACCTCTTAACAGTTATAGGTTATCACTGCGTCATCTTTGCTGTCAAGAAGCTTCTATCAAAATTTTTGACGTACCATCTGTCTACCAATGTATCGCAACTGTATCCGTTTATGCCGTTTCCAATGCAAGTTCCATCAGCAGGTCTTCGATTTTGACGCGTTTTTGTTCGGTCGTATCACGGTTACGGACCGTGACAGTATCGGTCGTTTCGCCCTCCAAGGTGTCGAAATCCACCACCACACAGTACGGCGTACCGATTTCGTCCTGCCGCCGGTAGCGTTTGCCGATGTTGCCGTTGTCGTCCCACATAACGGCGCCGAGTTCTTTTTTGAGCAGGCCGTAGACTTCGCGGGCTTTGGCTGCCAGCTCCGGTTTGTTTTTCAGTAACGGGCTGACAGCTACTTTGACCGGGGCCAGATGTGCGGGCAGTTTCAGGAACGTCCGCTTTTCATCGTTGACTACGTCTTCGGTGTAGGAGTTGGCCAGGACGGCTAGGACGAGACGGTCGAGGCCAAAGGTCGGCTCGACAACGTGCGGTATGAATGCTTCGCCGCCATCTTTCGGCCGGTAGACCAGGTTCTTGCCGCTGGCTTTGGCATGAGAGTTCAGATCGTGGTCAGTGCGGTAAGCACAACCTGCCAGTTCCTTTTGACCGAACGGGAAATCGAATTCAGTATCAATGGAGTGCTTGCTATAGTGGGCGCGGTCTTCGGCCGGGACATCTATCTGGTGAAGTTTAGCTTCAGGCAAGCCGAGTGACAGGAAAAAGTCTTTCTGGTAGCCCAGCCACTTGTCGAACACTTCACGCCAATTGTCTGGATGACAAAAAACCTCGATCTCCATCTGCTCCAGTTCACGGACGCGGAAGATAAAATCGCGCGGGCTGATCTCGTTGCGAAAGGCCTTGCCAATTTGAGCCAACGCGAACGGTATATCCGGACTGTAGCTGTCGACGACGTTCTTGTAATTCATGAACATGCCTGCGGCGGTTTCCGGCCGGAGGTATGATATGCTTGTTTCGTCTTCCTCATCGGAGTTCGCGCCGACATGCGTCTTGAACATCATATTGAATTGTCGGACATCGCTAACATCATTGCCGTCAGGACTCTTGATGCCCCGCTCTTTGATAGCCGTGTCCATTTGCTCCGGTGTCATCTTCGTCACACCCTCCACGCCAGCATCTTCAAGCAGATGGTCGACCCGGTATCGCTTCTTCGTTTTCAGATCTTCGACCAGAGGATCATTGAATCCGCTAACATGGCCGCTAGCCTCCCAGACTTTGGGGTTCATCAATATGGCCGCGTCGATACCGTAGACATCTTCCCTGTCCTCTACGAATGCCTTCCACCATAGGTTCGTGATATTGCGCTTCAGCTGCACACCCAACGGACCGTAATCCCACGTACCGGACAGGCCGCCGTAAATTTCCGATCCCTGGTAAATAAATCCGCGGCGCTTGCATAGGCCGGCAATGTCTTCTAGGCTGATATCACTCATAATTCTTCGGATTATACCCGAATATACGTACTGAGCATAGTCTGGACTAGAGGCGCGGCTGCTTCGGCCATCTCTTTACTGCCCTGCACTTGGGACAAAGCTTTGGCGTGGTGGCTGCTGAAACCGAGGCGGAGGAACTTGATATGGTTGGGCGTGAACCTGCCCTGCCCCGAATTAGTCCCTGAGCTAGTCTCTGGCCTAGAATCTGAATTAGACCCAAGGTTATTTTCCGCCGGAGCAAACGCCATGTCATCGAAGCTGAAATTATACGTTTGGTCAGCCGCGAGCTTCTGGCCGGACGTATCGGCCCGCAGGTTCGGCGTGTGGCCGCCGATGCGCAGCAGTTGCATGGCGAACCAAAGCTGGATTAGCGGCAGTTCTACATCCGGGTCATTGAGCGCTTCGAAGGCTTGCTGCAACAGGACAAAATAGTCGGCTTCCGGCTGGTCTTCGGTCGCCCGGCTCAGCATTTTGATCAGGTCATAGCCGAGCATCGTACGGCTGATGTCTTGTACTATCGATTCGTAATGGATGATAAGACGGGTCGATATCAACGGGTCGATTTCGCCGCGGCCTTTGATAAACGTAATATGGCTGACGCTGAACAATTCGATACCGCCGGCCAGTTTGGATTTGAGCCGTCGCACACCCCGGGCCATCAGTCGGACCTTGCCGTAATCCGGCGTCAACATGGTGATGATACGGTCGGCTTCACCGAAATCGGTCCGGGAGAGGATGATTCCCTGGGTTGTGAGTTGGTTCATGATGGTTGGGCTACATCCGGCGCAGTCTCCAGAGACTCTAGCATCTGTTCAACTGCAGATACCAGCGTCCGCAGTGAGGTCTGCGGCTTATAATGATAGGCCCGCACGCCGAGCTGGTTCTCTAGTAATTTCCGGCTTCGGGTAAATTCACCCGGCGGCACATGGCTGAGGACAATTACCGGCACATTCCGCCAGTCGGCGTATGAGCGGAATTCATACAGAAATTCGATACCGCTATGCGCCACCAGCTGCAACTCAAGCAGAACGATATCAGGGGTTGACTTGTCGGCTTTCAGTATGGCGTCCTGCGCCGTGGTACACGACACTACATCATGTCCACGCGACTGCAGGCCAGCCATATAGGCGGCGGCGAGCTTGACGTCTGGCTCCAGTAATAAAATATGCGGCATACTATTCAGTCTACCGCTTCGTTCCCATACACGATACTACAAATGGGAACATTGGAAGCCGGGCATATTTATTCCAATCTTATACCAGCTGCAACTGCTCGCTAGCCGTCAACGTCACCGCAAATCCCGGCAGCTTCCGATACCGGCCTACCCGCAACCGGGACGCCATTGCACCCAGAATAGCGTCAGCCACAAATATCCCCGCGCCGCTGCCAGGCAGCACCGCGACCAACGGCTGGCGCACATGTCCTTGCAGCTCCCGGGCCCGCCGGAACATCCGCGGCGTCAGTTCGTCCAGTTCGCCGTACACGCCGGCCACGGTGCCGTATTTCGTCCGGTGCGCTGCTAGCTGCAGCCGCAGATTGCGCACACCTGCCGCCGGTAAGGCCGCAATTAACGCATACCCCAAACTAACCATTGCACTCTGCAACGCCTGCCGGTGCGCCAGCACCGGCTCATAGCGGCCCTGCACATGCAGCTGTATCTCCACACCGTACTGGCTGGCAATATGTTGCAGTTGCCGGGCTGTATCGTGTAGAACCGCCGGCACCGATACCGGCTCCAGGTCGAGCCGTGCTTCCGGTTGTAAAAGTCGCAAACTCAAAAGATAACTATCCAATAGCTGCAGGCTC
>JBGTNV010000079.1:0-8085 GCA_041742875.1 Saccharimonadales bacterium (SeqCode)
AATAAAAGCTTGTTTGGCGATGTAGTCCATGTGGTTGGTTGGTTCGTCGATAAGCGCCAGATGTCCCCGGCTGCGCTGCACCTTGATAAGTTCAACCATGCGCTTCTGACCGCCGCTGAGGTCACGCATAGGCGCGTGCAACTTGGCCGGGTCAAGTTGATAGGCCTCAAACACCTGCGCCAACTGGTCTTCAACTTCATAGTAACCAAGCTGGCCGAAGCGGTCGAGCGCGTCGGCGTAGCGCTGCATCTTGCGCTCGCTATCGTTCATATGCACCGGATATGTGTCAATGATATGCGTAAGCTGGCTATACTCAGGCAGGTCGCCCTGGATGTATTCCAGCACCGTTTTATCGTCCAGTCCATGGTGCTCCTGGCGGCTGGCTATAATAACAGCCCCGCGTCCGGTGACAATAGTTCCTTGGTAGTCGGTGTCGTCGCCAATGATCATACGGAACAACGTTGATTTGCCGGTGCCGTTTCGGCCGATCAGTCCGACTTTTTCGCGCGGCTGCACGTCGAACCGGAGACCAGTGAACAGCACCTTGTCCCCGAACGATTTTTCGGATACGTCAACAGATAAAATCATAAGCTATCAATGCATTGTAACAGATACGAACATCAGGTATTACACGTTTAGTGCAGTTTGAGATGAAAAGCGAGCACCGGAGCGTAATCGTACTAGCAGTACGATGGAGTGAGGAGCACAGTCTTTTCGCTCAAAATGTGCAAACGCGTAATACCTGGAACATGGAACTGCGAACGTGGAACACAGAGGACTAAATGCAGGATTCGGGTTAATAGGGAGGTTTGGTCTCCAGCAGTATAGGTTCTTCTTGGCCGGCCGGCTTTAAGATATTATCTACAAGCTGGTCGAGTTGGTCGTTTGATAAGTTTGCCTTGACGGCGTAGCCCTCGATTCCCTGGTTGCGCAAACCGGCTGGAGCATCGGCTTCATTGAGGTTTGAAACGATCAAAACCTTTATGTTTTTACCCCATTCGCTGGCACGCATAATCTCCAGGATCTGGTCGCCGGCCACCTTTGGCACCATAAGGTCAAGCAACACCAAATCGGGCAATTCCTTTTCTATCAGGGCAAGGGCTTCACGGCCGTCATAGGCGACAAAACACGTATATCCCAGCAGTTCCAGCCTGGTTTTGTAAATATCAGCCAGGCTGACATTGTCTTCAACTATGACTAGTTTTTGCGATAATCCGAATTGATCCATTAGAATTGATCCATTATAGTACTGATTTTACCGTATGTCTGTCGATATTACCAGTCAAGCATTCGGCCGATTAGTCGATCTTGAACGGGTTCTTAGAGCCTGACAAAATCCCCCAGTTGAGTCAAAACCAATGCAGCGCCCATGATTTCCAATCTGTTTTCTCGTGAGGAGGCATACCTGAACGGTATGGTGACGAACGAAAAACAGATTGGAAATGGGCGACCTTTGGTTTTGGACGACTGGGGGATTTTGTCAGGGTCTTAGCGAGTCAGCTTTTTGAACTCCGTATGCAGATACCCTATACTGCATTTATTATAAAGCTTATCAGGCAGGGCTTCCGATGAACTATGACGAACTCGCACTCCAACTGCATGAACAACTCAAAGGTAAACTCACTATCTCGCTGCGGGATCAAGAAGAGCTTACCAGAGAAAAATTAAGTGCGTACTATACGCCGGGTGTAGGCGCGATCAGCAAAGCCATTGTAGACGATCCGAGCAAGCTAGCGGCCTACACATGGACAAATAATCTGGTGGCGGTTATCTCTGATGGCTCGGCCGTGCTGGGCCTGGGGAATATCGGATCCGCGGCAGCCATGCCGGTCATGGAAGGCAAGTCGTTGCTTTTCAAATATTTTGCCGGTATCGATAGCATTCCAATTGTCTTAAATTGCCACACTGCCGATGAAATCGTGGCCACCGTTGAAGCAATAGCCCCAAGCTTCGGCGCCATCAACCTGGAAGACATCGCCGCCCCGATTTGTTTTGAAGTCGAAGACCGTCTCGCCGAAAGCCTGCCAATACCGGTTATGCACGATGACCAGCACGGCACTGCAACCATCACCCTGGCCGGACTTATCAATGCCACAAAGCTAACCGGCCGCAGCCTGAGTGATAGCAAAATCGTCATTGTCGGGGCTGGCGCAGGGGGAGTAGCAGTTGCGAAACTCTTATATAAGTATGCCCAACCGCACATCGTAGCCGTCGACAGCAAGGGAGCCATCAGCCGGGAACGTAACGACTTAAATGAATCGAAGTTGCGGCTGCTCGAATTCACAAACAGTAGCGATACCTCGGGCTCTATCGAAGACGCCGTAAAAGATGCCGACATATTCATCGGCGTATCAATAGCCAACCTGCTGACGCAGGACATGGTCCGAAGCATGGCAAAAGACCCGATTATTTTCGCCCTTGCCAACCCGAATCCCGAAATACTGCCTGCCGACGCGAAAGCCGCCGGTGCAGCCGTAATCGCAACCGGCCGCAGCGATTTTCCGAACCAGGTTAATAACGCCCTGGCTTTCCCCGGCATTTTCCGCGGTGCCCTGGATAACGGCATCCGCCAGATTACCGACGAGCACAAAATTGCCGCCGCCGAAGTCATTGCCGCTTTGGTGGAACAACCGAGGGCCGACGAAATCATTCCCAGCGTTTTTGATAAACGGTTAGTCCCCGGTATCGCCGCTGTCATCAGATAAAAGCGCAGACTAGAAGCGCTGACCCGCACTCACTTTTTCCTTCCCGGAGACTGGACTGCCGAGTGCAGCCGGAGTGGCCGCAGGCCACGCCGCGCGGAGCGTGCCCCGGGAAGGAAGAAGCGGGTGTGGGTCATCTAGTAGAGTCTGGCGCAAGTGCTTATGGTACAATTACCGTAAGAGATGAGTACGAGATATAGGGTTGCGATTTTCGGGTTCGTCGCCAGCTTGGCGGTTTTGTTGGCAATGTGGCTTGCGGCCGGGAACAGCTATCCCGTACTCGATCCGAAAGGTGTAATAGCCAGCCAGCAACGCGACCTCATAGTATGGACGACCCTGTTGATGCTGCTGGTAGTAGTGCCGGTATTCGCCTTAACCATATATATCGCTTGGAAATACCGCGCCAGCAATACCATGGCACGCTATACGCCGGATTGGGACCGAAACCGGAAACTGGAAGCGATTTGGTGGGGATTTCCGACTATCGTCATTGCGGTGCTGTCCGTGATTATCTGGCAGAGTTCACACAGTCTGGACCCCTACCGGCCGCTGGCATCCGGCACGCCGCCGGTTACGGTCCAGGTCGTTGCCTTACAGTGGAAATGGCTGTTCCTCTACCCTGAGCAGAATATTGCGACCGTAAATTACCTGCAACTTCCGGTCGGGACACCGGTGAATTTTGTAATTACGGCCGATGCGCCGATGAACTCCTTCTGGATTCCCAACCTGGGCGGCCAGGTCTACGCCATGGCCGGCATGACCACCAAGCTGCATTTGATGGCTGACGAAGCGGGCACATACAACGGTTCGTCAGCCAACTGGAGCGGAGCCGGCTTCGCCGGTATGAACTTTACAGCTGCCGTCGTGCCGCCCGCCGATTTCCAGACCTGGGTCCAATCAGTCAAACGTTCCTCCGACCACCTGAGCCGCCCGATATACGACCAACTGGCGCTACCGAGCACCGAGAATATTCTAGCTTCCTACGCCTCTATGGAAAAAGATTTGCATGCCGCTATAATTATGAAATATGCCGGGCATGGCGGGAGCAGCCGGGGACAGGAGCACGGCTCGCGCCGCGGTAGCGATCATCAGAGCCAACAAAACCATAAGGGTGATGGAAGCGAGCATAACCAGGATCACGACAATACAGTAAAAGGAAACTACCGATGACTTGCAGACCAGCAGCTTATAAGATGAGATTTTGGACAGACCGATGTTAGGCCGCTTTACGCTCGACGACCTGCCGCATGACCCGATTGTGCTGGGCGGCGCGGTCACGATAGTACTGATTGGACTCGGCCTGGCCGGCTTGCTGACGTATTTCAAAAAGTGGAAGTGGCTGTGGACCAACTGGCTGACATCACTCGACCCGAAAAAAATCGGTGTCATGTATATTATCGTGGCAGCCGTGATGCTACTGCGAGGTGTAATGGACGCCGCCATGATGCGTATCCAGCAGGCGACAGCGGTCGGCGAAAACAGCGGCATTTTGTCATCAGAACATTTCCAACAGGTCTTTACTGCCCATGGGTCAATTATGATTTTCTTTGTTGCCATGGGACTGATGTTCGGGCTTATCAACCTGATCGTACCCCTGCAAATTGGCGCCCGAGATGTAGCTTTTCCGTTCCTGAACTCCGTCAGTTTCTGGCGGTTCGTGGCCGGCATGATGCTGATGAACGCGTCGCTGGTGCTAGGCGAGTTCTCCGCTACCGGCTGGCTAGCCTACCCGCCGCTGTCGGGGCTGGAATACAGCCCGGGTGTGGGCGTGGATTATTGGATATGGGCAGTACAGATTGCCGGTATCGGCAGTTTGCTGTCCGGTATTAACTTCTTTACGACTATTCTGAAGATGCGCGCGCGCGGCATGACGCTCATGAAAATGCCGATATTTGTCTGGAGCGTCCTCGGCAGCATGTCGTTGGTGATATTCGCCTTTCCTATCTTGACAGTCACTCTGGCACTATTATCGCTGGACCGGACACTCGGCATGCACTTCTTCACTTCCGATGCGGGCGGGAATCCGATGATGTACGTCAACCTGATTTGGGCATGGGGGCATCCGGAAGTCTATATTCTAATCCTTCCGGCCTTCGGTGTGTTTTCCGAAATAGTCGCTACATTCTCACGTAAACGCTTATTCGGCTATACGTCTATGGTCTGGGCAATAGCGGCCATCACTGTCTTATCGTTCTTAGTCTGGCTACACCACTTCTTCACCATGGGTGCCGGTGCTAATGTCAACGCATTTTTCGGCATCATGACGGCGATCATCGCTATACCGACCGGCGTCAAAGTCTTCAACTGGCTGTTTACTATGTACCGCGGCCGGATTTATTTCACCACGCCTATGCTCTGGTTCCTGGGGTTTGTCCTGACGTTTACTATCGGCGGCATGGCAGGTGTAATGATGTCGGTGCCGGCCATTGATTTCCAAGTGCATAACAGCCTGTTTTTGGTGGCCCATTTCCATACTATGATTATCGGCGGCGTGGTGTTTGGCTACTTCGCCGGACTGGCCTACTGGTATCCCAAAATATTCGGCTACCGGCTAAACGAACGGCTAGGACGCTACGCGTTCGGTTGCTGGGTCGTTGGGTTTTTGCTGGCGTTTATGCCGCTCTACATACTAGGGTTAATGGGCGCCACACGGCGACTGGACCGTTATGACCCGTCGATGGGCTGGCAGGGGCTGTTCATTGTAGCCGGCGTCGGCGTGGCAGTAATTCTTACCGGCATAGGCTTCCAAATCTTGCAGCTAATCATGAGCTATATCCAGCGCAATGCCAACCGCGATGCCAGCGGCGACCCGTGGGGCGGGCGGACATTGGAATGGTCGGTCGCATCGCCGGCGCCGGCCTATAATTTCGCCGTTATTCCGGTAGTGCAGGAACGGGACGCCTTCTGGGCAATGAAAGGCAACCAAGTCTATGGCGCGACAGCGCGGCAAAAAGCGTCGCAGTACCGCGACATCGCATTGCCGGGTAACAGCGGCATGGGACTGATTATCGCCGGCTTTAGCTTTTTGTTCGGCTTCGCAATAATCTGGCACATTTGGTGGCTGGCCGCACTGAGTTTGCTTGCGGCTATCGTCTGTATCATTATCCGAACTACAGCCGATAACCCGGAAGATATCATAACCGCAGCGGAGGTTGCAGCCATTGAGTCCAGGCGATTTAGCCAGGAGCAAGTACAGCAGCAAGGGCAGAGGAATCCGGCATGAGCAAGTCCGAAACCGCACTACTGAAACAGAGCAATAGCATCGAGAGCGTTGGGAATAGTGAGAGCAATGAAAACGACGGAAAAACGCTGGCCGGATTCTGGATTTACCTGATGACCGACTGCGTGCTGTTCGCCAGCCTTTTTGCAACGTACGCCGTATTACGGAACAACACTCACGGCGGAGAGAGCGCCGGCGAGCTTTTCAGCCTGCCGTTCGTACTAGTCGAAACGCTGATCTTGCTCGTCAGCAGCTTTACCTGCGGCCTGGGGCTGTTGGCAGCACGCTCGGGCAGCAAATCCCGCATGCGGCAGGTATTCGGCTGGTTTGGTGTTACGTTTCTGCTCGGTATGGCATTTTTGGGTATGGAATTGTACGAGTTCCGTGAGTTAGCGCACGAAGGCAACGATTGGCAGCGCAGCGGCTTCCTATCGGCATTCTTTACCCTCGTTGGTACGCACGGGCTGCACATTACCGCCGGCTTGCTGTGGATAGGCGTCATGCTGGTGAAGGTCTACCGCGAAGGCCTGACCTCGGCGCACGTCCGGCGCTTGACACTCCTGAGTATGTTCTGGCACTTCCTGGATATAGTCTGGATATTTATCTTTACGTTCGTGTACCTGATGGGAGCAGCAGGCGTATGAAAAAAACCAAGCACGAAAGCCCTGCTTCCAGCAAGCAGCAAGCGAAGTCCGGCATGCCGGACCAACCCGCCCATGGCTCGGTATTCTCATACGTCGTCGGTTTTGTGTTATCGATCATACTAACGTTGATTGCCTATTCCTTAGTGGTAAACCAGGTCTTCAGCGGTTGGGAGCTGGCGTTTGCCATCACGGGGCTGGCCCTGGTGCAATTAACTGTCCAGCTGCTGTTTTTCCTGCATTTGGGACGGGGGACAGACGCGCGCCTAAATGTACTGGCATTCGGTTTCATGCTAATAGTCGTTATAATCGTCGCTGCCGGCTCGCTGTGGATCATGAGCAACTTGCACTATAATACGACACCTCCGCGTGACCTTGACCAACAACTCATCCGCGAAGAAGGAATCCGTAAGTAGTGTCATGCCGCTTGCGCAAACCGAGACGCTCAAAGCTTATTACCTGCTAACCAAACCCGGCATCATCCGCGGCAATGTAATTACCGCCATCGCCGGTTTTTGCCTGGCTAGCCGCGGCACTATCAATTTCGGATTACTGCTGACGGCGCTTGGCGGCCTGATACTGGTAATTGCCTCTGCCTGCGTCTGCAATAACTACCTGGACCGTCACATCGATGCCAAAATGGTCCGCACCAAACGGCGGGCGTTAGCGAGCGGCACAGTATCGGCGCATGGGGCGATTCTTTACGCTGGTATCCTGGGCATACTTGGAGTAGTCCTGCTGCTGCAAACCAACTATGCAGCCACTGTCGTGGCGTTAATCGGATTTGCATCCTACGTGATCCTGTACAGCTACTGGAAACGGCGCTCCGCTTACGGCACGCTCGTTGGCAGCATATCAGGAGCAACACCGCCGGTCATCGGCTACACGGCGGTCAGCGGACAACTCGACATGGCGGCGCTGTTGCTATTCCTGATACTGGTCGTATGGCAAATGCCGCATTTCTACGCTATCGCCTTGTACCGGTTGCACGATTATCAGTCGGCCGGCATTCCGGTCCTGCCGGCCGTCAAGGGCCGGCGCACGACACAAAGGCGCATACTGGCATATGTAGCGGCATTCATCATTATTGCCCCGCTCCTGACGGTATTTGGCTACACCGGCCTGACAGTCGCCGCGGTTGCAGTCCTGCTGGGCGTTTACTGGCTATGGCTTGGGTTACAGGGCTTCAAGGCCGCTGATATAGCCGGCTGGGCACGCCGTATGTTTGTATTCTCACTGATTGTCATTTCGGCGCTGAGCCTGGTAATTGCTGCCGACGTGGTACTGCCGTAAATTCAATGTAATAATTACATTGAATCCATTTCATAAATACTCCTGAGTGGTACCACGGCCAAGCTGTGAAATTTTTCACAGACATAGACGATATAACCCGCTGTAATGTAATTGTGCTTAATGAACAGTACTGTTCATCTGATGAGATATCGAGCACAAAACCCCGCACGACAGAGCGGGGTTTTAGGAATATGGTTTTAAGAGTGTTAAGGGCCCGTCCGAGATCTTG
>JBGTNV010000080.1:0-2328 GCA_041742875.1 Saccharimonadales bacterium (SeqCode)
CCACGCTAGACAAACTATCACTAGCAACTATCAACTGCCGGGAGCAATCAAGCTCTCGGTAGTTTTTATTTCCCACAGGTTTCCCAAGCTTATCCACTAGCATTATTACTAGCGATATGACACCATGTAGCCATGGTATGCATCTATTGCCAAGGTAAACTAGCCGTCACCAACTCCCGCCCTCAGAAAAGCCGTAACCAAATATGGCGCAGACGGCTCTGTAAGGTCTGTACGGCCGTTTTTACATCTATCGAGGCAATTGACCTATCCCAAGCCTTAATCGTCACAAAAGGCTCTGGGAGCACGGATGGCGCCAGACCGGATAATTTGCAGCCGTTCGACCGTGACCGGCTGTTTATCAGTCTGTACGAAAGCTTGCGTCACCGCCCCACTGCCGCCAGCGATGCCCGCGGACTGGCCGACACCGTCACTGCACACATAATTACCAAATCCGAACGCGGCATGATCCCGGCCCGAACAATCATCATAACTACCGTGAGTACACTGCGGCGTTTTGACGATGCGGCTGCTACCCACTACTCCGCCTTCCACCCATTACCTGCATAAACTTATACTTTTACAGCCTCACCGCCGCGCACACAGGTATTACGCGTTTGCACATTTTGAGCGAAAAGACTCCGCTCCCCATTCCATCGTTGTGCCCATCGTACTGCTAGTACGATTACGTTCCGGTGCTCGCTTTTCATCTCAAACTGCACTAAACGCGTAATAGCCCGAATACCGTTAGGCAAACACAGATGAGTAGTGCTGATTTAGGTGCAGTGTGTGCGTTGTTCTGAAGCACGTAAGCCAGGTGTAGCTGTAGCTACACCTGGCGCGTACTGGAAGAATGACGCATGCAATGTGCCTGAAGCAGTGTTGCTGCTCTGTTGTTTGCCTGACGGTATTCGGGTTCATACCTGGCACAATCAAGCATTCTGTGCTGACCCACTAGCACTTTTTCCTTCCCGGGGACTGGACTGCCGAGTGCAGCCGGAGTGGCCGCAGGTCACGCCGCGCGGAGCGTGCCCCGGGAAGGAAAAAGTGCTAGTGGGTCAGCATTCTGTGTCTAGCTAGTCTTTACCCTTCTGCTCAGCGATAGTTTCATTATCGGTCGTGACGACGGCTTTTTCGGTAACGTCGAACTTCGAAATGTAGAGGCCGAACATCAGGCGGGTCTGGCTATAGAGGGCGGCGAAAGAGTTATAGATTATAGTGGTAAGCGGCAGGTATATCCACTGCAATATCATCCAGAGCGTGCGGTGACGGCGATAGCGGGCCGGCTTCGGCGGCAATGTCAGGAAGGCGAAGTAGACGGTAGCCAAAACAAACATTAGCGCCACTGTCTGGACGCGGCTTACTATGATCGGAAGTTGGTTGGCGGTATAGCTGTCCGGGGCGAACAACGCCGGTATGAACCCGCCGAGAAGTACTAGCAACGGTCCGACTGCCCAGGTGACATGGCCTTCCAGCAGACGCCACAGCTTAGTAAAATAATCGAACTTCGGCAGCTGCCGGAACCTGCCGGGCTTGAGCAAGCCTTGGTTCACTACATAAGCGACATCCGAGGCGCCCCATGTCCAGCGACGCAACTGGATGAATTGCGCCTTGAGCGTCTTCGTGTACTTCTCGGTCATCACCGCATCCTGGTAAATCGGCACGTAGAGCGGATAGACTCGGTAGTTTCCGTTGAAGGTAAAATACGAGCGCCAGAATTGATGCCCATCCTCGACAATAGTGCGGACGCTCCAGAAATCAGTCTGTAATAGTGCGGCCATCGGCTGCGCGTGCGACGAAAAATTGCGCAGGGCGTGTTGCCGCAGCGACAGAACGATATTGAAGAACGAGTTGCCGGTAGCAACCACCCGCATCGGCGCCGGTGCATCCCAGATATTATTCGTATACAGCGACACCGGCTGGAACGAGGCGTGTACCGGGTCAGGACAAACCGAGTATACATACGACAGTGCCGCCAGGTATTTTTTGTCCGGCCGGTTATCGGCGTCGAGCGTCGTTACAAGCACGCGCAACGGGTCGATATTTTCCTGCTCCAAGTACTTTTGCAACACACGGCCGGCGTAGGTGACATTGCCGCCCTTGCCTATGATCTCACCCGGAATATCAGCCGGATGTTCTACTGCCATTGCGTGCATAAACTCGCCGCCGAAGTCTCGCACCAGATCAGCGGCACGCTGGGCTACTTCAGGGCCGCCGCGCTGTTCGTAAGCCAGTACGAAAATAACCTTCTTCATGTCGTAGTCGCCGGTTAATATCGTCTGAATGGTTGGCTCCAGTATTTCGCGCGACTCTTTGTAGGTGGCTACTATC
>JBGTNV010000081.1:0-4935 GCA_041742875.1 Saccharimonadales bacterium (SeqCode)
GGAACGACATAACCGCCGCCGAACTAACCCTGAACAAGCTGCGCGTAAGAGCAAAGCGACGAGTGCGAGAGCTCAATGCCGACAAGGGCTATGACAGCAAGGCCTTACGCAAACACCTCCGTAAGCGCGGCATGTTTCAGGCGGTGGTCGAACTTGCCTGTTTGCTCATCTGTTTACGGTGGGTTAGGGTTTTGCAATGAGTTCTATAGTGTCCGCGTAAATAACACCACTTCCAGCCACTCGCTGCACGTGGCTAAGAAATCCGGTGTCGGATCCGAACTATATTCCTGGCGGAGAGAGCGGGATTCGAACCCGCGATACCGTTGCCGGCATACACACTTTCCAGGCGTGCTCCTTCAACCACTCGGACACCTCTCCATGGATATGTAACGGTACGAATTATAGCAGTTATTGGCGGGCTTGTTGCAAAAGTCTAAACCACCTGCACAAACCGCCTCTCCAGGGCGCTCTACAGGTAGCCTACGGCTAGCCTGTGGAGCTAGCTTACCCTTCCGATTCGGTTCGTGCAGGTAGGTTAGAGCAATAGTATTCCAAGGCTCTGGCACGCCGGTTTTTTGACGCTAATGTTTATAAAATTAAAAATATGTTGTAAAACGATGTAAAATGATGGGTTTACACCTTGCGGACAGGCTGTTTGGCGGATTACACTAAGGAGGAATGGCTACCATTAAACTAGAAGACGTCAGCAAATTGTACGGCTTCGGCGACGCTACCACTTTAGCGCTCGACGAAGTAAGTTTGACGATTGAGCCAAATGAGTTCGTGGCGGTGATGGGACCGAGCGGTTGTGGCAAATCGACGCTGATGCATATCATCGGGTTGCTTGACCGGCCGACACACGGCCATTTTACACTGAACGACCGCATCGTTTCGCGGCTGACACAGGCGCGGCGCGCCAAGATCAGGCGCGACACCATCGGTTTTATCTTCCAGTCTTACAACCTCCTGCCGCGCCTGACGGTATTGGAAAATGTTGCCCTGCCATTGACCTACAAAGGTATGTCCGGCTCCCGGCAGACCAAGCTGGCCGCCAATATGCTGGAGCGGGTCGGCCTGGGCGACCGGACGTTCTTTTACCCCGGGCAATTGAGCGGCGGCCAGATTCAATGCGTGGCGATTGCCCGGGCGCTGGTGAACGATCCGAAACTCATCATTGCCGATGAGCCGACCGGTAACCTTGATAGTGCCGGTTCGAGGCTGATCATGGAATTGCTGAGCGAAATCCACAAAGCCGGCAATACGATTTTGTTTGTTACCCATAATCCCGAACTTACCCGCTACGCGAGCCGCGTAGTCTATATGCATGACGGCTCGATAGTCCAGGATGAAGCTTCTAAATTCGGCGAAGTAGCCCGCACCGCCCTGCAGCAGATGTACAATGTACCGACCAAAACCGCCGAAGACGATTTGGCCGGTGTATCGGCGCTGATGAAAGCGTTCCCGCAAAAAGACGATGGCCCGCGCCGTGCCGAAACCCCGAAAAAAGCCCGAAGCAGAGTCAGCCGCAAGGTCAGCCGCGCCAAAAAAACACGTAAACGGGGAGCTTCCAAATGAGCGTGCTCCGCGGCAATGTAAAAATGGCGGCAGCTTCGATGCGCAACACCAAGTGGCGCAGCTTTCTGACCATGCTCGGCATCATTATCGGTGTTGCATCGGTGGTGACGGTAGTCAGCATCGGCGAAGGGATCAAGCATCAGATTGACGGACAGATTGACCAGCTCGGCCGCGATTTGATTACCGTCAGGCCGGGCCTGCCGCCGCAGCATACGAACAATGGCGCCATCGAAAATATCAAGGTAATACTGGGTCCCGGCAGCGGCGGAACACTATCCGAACAGGATGTCGCGACCGTGGCTAAGACAGAGGGCATCGGCCTGGCGGTGCCGCTGAGCACGGTACAGGGAGAGGTATCGGTTGGCGAGCGCAAACTGGCGTCGCAATCACCGATCGTGCTGGGTACGACGAGCGAACTGGCCTCAATGCTGCACGGGCCAGTCGAGCATGGCAGTTTTTTTGACGAGATGGGCATCCGGGAGGAGCCGAATGTAGCCGTGATTGGTCTCAATGTGGCGCGAAACCTGTTCCAGCAGAGTGTGCCGGTGGGACGAAGTTTCGAATTTCTGGGGCAGCAGTTTATTGTCCAGGGAGTATTGAAACAATTCGACACGACGCCGCTGTCGTTGGCGACCGACTTCAACGACACGATCTTTATTCCATACAGCACCGCCCAAAAACTGACGGGCAATAATGCCCGGATATACCAGATCCTGGCCAAGCCTGCCGATGCTTCGCAGCTCGATTCGGCGGTGGCCAATACCAACGCCAGCCTGAAATCCGCACATCAGGGCCAGCAACAGTTCAGCGTACTGCGCCAGGACGAAAGCCTGGCCGTGACCAATACCATACTCGATTTGCTGACCAAACTTACTACGGGTATTGCCGCTATTTCCCTGCTGGTCGGCGGTATAGGAATCATGAACATTATGCTGGTGTCGGTAGCTGAACGAATGCATGAAATCGGCATCAGGAAAGCGCTTGGCGCCAACAACCGTCAAATTATGATGCAGTTTATGGCCGAGGCTCTGGTGCTAAGCGCGTGCGGTGCATTCATTGGCATTTTGCTGTCGTTGTTGCTCAATTTTATTCTGCACATCTCAACTACATTTAGCCCAATTCTGAACTGGCAAGTTATGGCCGGTGCTGCGCTCGTTTCCCTGCTGGTCGGCGTCATCTTTGGCACTGCACCGGCGATCAAAGCCGCCCGCAAAGATCCGATCGACGCGCTTAGGAATGAATAACACAAAGGGTAAAATTAGTAGTATTCGGAGTATAGCTGAAGCATGATTACAAAAGCCGCGTTGCTAGTATTCCGGGAAGCGCCTAATGGGAAAGAGCTGCTGTTTGTCCGGCCGCATGGCAAAGATTATTATATTTTTCCCGGTGGCAAGCAAGAGCTGGACGAGACCATTGGGCAAGCGCTGGGCCGGGAACTGGATGAAGAACTCGGTGTCGGATTAGATAATGTACAGTATCTTGGAGAAGTCCAGGGCGAAACACCCGATGGACGGGCTCTGAATATGCAGTTGTTTACCGGCAGCCCGGTCGGCGAGCTGCGGCCGCGCAATGAAATAGCCGAGGTTCGCTGGCTCGGCCAGCTAGCCATCCAACGCCATACCGCCCATATGACGCCCATGACACTAAACCATGTCTTACCGTTTCTTGACGAGCAGAGGCTTTGGTAGGATGGCGGCAGATAGCTTCCGCTATTGTGTTACCAAGCTATAGATCGCGGCGATTCCGGAGAGTGCCATGACGACGGTAGTGCCCCAACCTATCCAGGTGACATATTTTTTGTTTTTCCAGCGGCCCATGATGTGGCTGCTGCTGGACATGCGGACGATTAAGAAGAGGATGATGGGTGCGACCAAGCCATTCAGGACAGCGGCGTAGATCAGGGCTTTGATAGGGTCGATGCCGATGAAGTTTATCCCCAGGCCTACGAGCATAGATATGATAATGATGCCGTAGAAGGCGCGGGCTTGGTCAAGGTTGCGGTAGAGGCCTACTTTCCAGCGGAAGCTTTCGGACAGGGCGTAAGAACTGGCGCCAGCCAGTACCGGGATGGATAGCAGGCCGGTGCCGATGATACCGATAGCGAACAGGAAGTAGGTGGCGTCGCCGGCGAACGGCCGCAGGGCTTCGGCGGCTTGGGCGGCCGATTCTATATTGGTGATACCGTTGGCGTGCAGTATGCCGCCACAGGCGGCGATGATGAAAAACATCACCAGGTTGCTTAGGAACATGCCGCTCCAGACATCTATGCGCATACTCCTGATGTCTACTGCCGGTGTGGCTTGTTGGCGCTGGCGCAAGGTGGTTTTGCCTTGCAGTATTTGTTCCTCAACCTCCTGGCTGGTCTGCCAGAAAAACAAGTACGGTGAAATAGTGGTTCCCAATATGGCGCAAAGGATGATGAGGCCTTCCGGACTGAAGCTCAGGGACGGTACGAAGGCTTGTTTGAGGATTACGCCCCAATCAAGATTCGCCAGTAGCGTTGAGAGCACATAGGACAGTAATACCAACGCCAGCCATTTCAGGTATTTGGCATAGCGGACATAGGGTGTAAAAATCTGTAACATCAGGCTGAAGATGGCGAAACCTATGACGGCCAGGCCGAAACCGACCTGCGGACTCAACAGTTGGACGGCCTTGGCCATGGCGCCGAGGTTGGCGCCGATGTTGATGGTATTGGCGATGAAAAGCAACAGTGTGCAGGCGTACAAGACCTTTTTGTTGTAGAAGACACGGATGTTGCCGGCCAGTCCCCTGCCCGTTACCAGGCCGATGCGGGCGCACATTTCCTGCACTACCGCCATCAGCGGGAATGTCCAGAAGCTGAGCCACAGGAATTGGAAACCGAACTGGGCTCCTGCCTGGGAGTAGGTGGCAATGCCGGAAGGGTCGTCATCGCTGGCGCCGGTGGTCAGGCCGGGTCCGAGCATGTGCCAGTAATCTTTAGTTTTTTTCAGGACCGGACTGTTCTGGGTAGTTTCGAGCGCTTTGTCACGAATGACCACCGATGCCACGACAGTCCGTGCCAGCATCTGCGCCGGCGCTTCGGCGGTACGGGTAATAAGATCTTTTTGATGTCGTAGCTTTGGTTTTGACATGGAGGACAAGCTTGCGGTTATTTGTAGCTTATTGTAGCAGATGGGAAGGATAAACCTTTTACGATCAAGCCCTAGCGACGGAGTTTCAGATAATAGCTACCATAAGGAAATTATATTCTTGCTTGCCAAGCTACTAAGTGATTAGATATGATGTATTCTACATGAGCGCACCTAATAACATTGAGCTAGCTTCAGCAATAGAATTACACGTGCAAACGGCGGAATCCCTACCCAATCTCACACC
>JBGTNV010000082.1:0-2974 GCA_041742875.1 Saccharimonadales bacterium (SeqCode)
CTATCAATAATGGTAAAAATTGTTGTCAGACGCTCGTTCAACCGTGCCCCCCGTCCCGTAAACTGCGCCATGTCAACTGCTGAGCTGGTAGGGGCTCCCGCTATAAGGTAGTCGAGCGGATGATCGAACGCCTCGGTCAAATATTTAGTGAATGTCAGCGCGTCTATCGGTTCATCAGTTTCATCGGTCCGGCCTTGTTTGAAAGCCGCGATAATCCGCTCATTCTCGCGGATTGTTCGAAAATTACCGACAGCCTTGACTCGCAGCTTGCGTTCAAGCCCGGTGTGAGGATCGACGATCCTCCGCTGATTAGCCAGTGACTCAATTGCACTGGCGTGTTCGCTGCCGCCGCCAGGTATGCATTGTACGATACCTCGTTGGCCGAGTTTTGCCATGCCATGTATCGTATCGACTATAAGCTCATTTCGTTTTTCATTTTGACCTAGCCCGGCGAGATCCTCTTCGGTCACAGAGTCACGCTTAGAAACCATATCAACCGTTTCGCCGCTGTACAGGGCGTAAAGCCGTACACCATTGGAAATGCCGATATCAATTGCATTCCGCGGCGTAACCGTATGTACCGACCTTTCAATTCCCAGTATTTTGCAGGCTGATCTGGCTTCGTCAAATTCGGGGGTGGCCGACATAGCCAGCACCGTAGGTCGCCCGAGTGCCATGATCTGCCGCAGGCGGGACGATGTGTTCGGACCGATAGCCCGGTGGACTTCGTCGAGGACGAAAAGGTCCTGAGCCATGCCCAAGCGGCTCCACCTATCTTCTTGCATAGCTAGCATTGCCTTGTATGTCATCACTAACATGTCAACCTCGCCTAAGCTATTACTGTCCAGTTCGCTGCTATAAGGCCGAACCCGCAGTCGAGGCGAAAATGTCTCGTAGGTTGCGAGGGTTTGTTGAAGCGCGATGAGCCGGGGCACTAAATGGATGCCCTTAAGCGGCGCAGGATCATTCCCTACCCGCCTGCCTATACCTGCTTGATCTGAGACTAGGGCTGCCATAGTACTTTTACCCGCATTGGGCGGAAGCGGCATGAGGATGCTTCGTCCGGTTATCCGTGAAAAACTGGTGCAAATCACCAAAAACGCCCGGTTGATGCGGGCGAAGCTTCTCCTCCTCGGATCCGCCGCTCAGGTACGGGGTGACGCTTTCACAAAAGTTTGCAGCCAAAGCCGCCTGGCGCAGAGCCCGTAAAGCTATATCATCGTCCGATAGTATTACAGGCACGTCAACACCGTCTATTTCAGGAGTAGAGTCGCGCCCATTGCCATGCCCAAACTCCATGTAACATCATTATGCCACAAATCTAGAATGCTTTGCAAAGTTCCCGCCCTGACCCGTATGCACTTTTTTCTTCCCGGGGACTGGACTGCCGAGTGCAGCCGGAGTGGCCGCAGGCCACGCCGCGCGGAGCGTGCCCCGGGAAGGAAAAAGTGCATGCGGGTCAGGCAAAATTCCTCTGCCGGCAATGGGAGTCTTTATATTTTGGTATTATTAAGCGTATGCAAGAAATAGGCCATGCAACCTCAAGCCGCTTCAAGCGTTACAGTACGATCGTCCCCATCTTTTTATTAGCCATATTACTTTTACCTGCGATAATAATTTTCGCGTGCTATGCAGTGATCGACCCGTACGAAAGATTTATTCTATCAGGCCGGGATACAAAACATACGGAAGTCGGTATTGTGCTGGGTGCAGGCATCACAAGAGACGGAAAGCCCTATAACGAACTGCGGGCCCGTTTAGATACAGCAGCGGCTGCAATCAACAATGGTATTGTAGAAAGACTTATCCTTTCCGGGGATAATCGCTTCAACGACTATAACGAGCCGGAAGCCATGATGAAGTACCTGGTTGGTTCCAAGGGTATACCAGCCGATAAGTTGCAGCCCGATTACGCTGGCCGCAGTACCTACGAATCATGCGAGCGGGCTGCCAAGGCTTTCAATATCAAGGAAGCTATTATAATTAGCGCCGGTTCGCATTTACCACGGGCCATCTACCTGTGCAGGCATTTCAATGTTCAGGCATACGGCATCTCATCTGGTGTAGAAGCGAACAATAGCACACGCCGGGAGCTTTTGGCGCGGGTAAAGGCGGTCTACAATACCAACGTGATGGGTGAGCGCACCATGCTTGAGAGGTAGCCGGATCATATGTCTGTGCTGACGTAGCAGGATAAGTCTGAGCCTGTCGTGCATAGGATTTTTTTGATTTCTCCCGCGTTTGCTATGATAGATGACATGCAGAGCGACCACGAACAGCGGGTTTCAGATATTGCCAAAGAAGTTGCCGGTTTCTTCGAGCAGAAGAAGGCCTTTCGGATCTATCACGGCAGCACGAATTCAACCCGAATACTTGAGTTTAAACGCGACGAGATGATTGACGTCAGCGGCTTGGATAGGGTGCTCTCGGTCGATGTCGGTTCACGTACGGCGTTGGTCGAACCGAACGTGCCGATGGACAAACTGGTAACTGAAACCTTGAGGCATGGCCTGATACCACCGGTGGTTATGGAATTTCCCGGTATCACGGTCGGCGGCGGCATCCAGGGAGGTGCCGGCGAAAGCAGTTCGTTCAAATACGGGTGCTTCAACCAGATCTGTCAAAAATACGAAATGATTCTGGCAAACGGGCAGTTTACGGACGTTTCTCCACAAAAAAATGCGGATTTGTTCTATGGCACAGCGGGTTCGTATGGCACGCTCGGTATTATCACGGCGGCCGAGTTACAGCTGATACCGGCAAAACGATACGTCCAACTCACCTACCTGCCGGTACGGAGTTTCACGGAAGCGGTGGAAACAATAGACCGTGTCCGAAACGAGCAGTATGACTATATTGACGGCATAATGTTCGCTGCCGGCCATGGCGTAATTATTGCCGGCAACCTCAGTGATGAAATCAATGGCAAGCTCCAGCGTTTCAGCCGGGCGTATGACCCGTGGTACTATCTGCA
>JBGTNV010000083.1:0-2472 GCA_041742875.1 Saccharimonadales bacterium (SeqCode)
ATCACGGTTGGCGCCGTCTTCAGGCCATAGCCGTCTGGGCTGCCGTTATCGGAAATATATATGGCACCTATCGGGAACGGATCGCTGCTGCTTTGGAACTTCCTGCCGGTCTCGATTGCGTTACGCTTGATGTTGTTGTACCGGATGCGGGCATCGTAGCCGGCTTCTATGAATATCGCTTGCGCTTCATTATTCTCGATATAATTGTGTTCGATTATGAAGCCGCGGTTATTGTTGTCCAGCCACAGGCCGGCGCCGCGGTTGTCATGCACCCAGTTATAGGTGACGTTGACGTTTTTGTTGATCCAGAACTTCACGCCGCCGGTACAGCCGCAACCCGGATTCTTCGTTTCCCAGTCACCGGTATTGTTGCCGGTTATCTCGTTGTGGTCCAGGACGAAGTTTTGGATATCGCCAGCTTCGTTGTCTTCGCCGCAACAGGAGTTAATGCCGTACTGGCCGTTGTCTTTGATGCAGTTGTAGCGGTAGGTGTTATTCGGACCGGCCATCAGGCCGGCGCCTTCATTCAGGGTAATCGTGCTGTTCTCGACCGTCCAGCCATCGCCGGCATCGTGGTTGACGACCCCCTCGTCAAGCGGCGCCACGAAGTTGCGTACCGTCAGGTATTTGATCGTTACATCCGATGCGCGCTGGGTAAATGCATAGCGGTTTAGCCGCTGGCCATCGATAATGGCTCCCGGTGCGCCGATATAGGTACTGCCATTGCCGGGAATAATCTGGCCGAACTCACTGGTTCCCAGAGTGTGCACGCCCGGCTCGAACCAGAAAGTCTTGTTGCTTTGGTTGAAATCGACACCCTCGTTGTCACCGGCAGGTACCGTAATAGCTCCGGCTGGAGCTGAAGCAGGCCCTTCGTCAAGGAAACTGGCGTTGCCGCAGATCCGGGCCGGCGGCACCGCCGGCCAACTGGCTGTCGAGCCCTGGCCGAACTTTACTGACCGGCCGCCGGACGCCGATACATCGTCGGTTACTTCTGCCATGCCAGTGACATTACCAGCCTCTGCCTCGCTGCTGGCGACATACGTCGCCGCACTGCCAGTTGACATTACCAACAAGCCGATAGTGCCGAAAATACCCGCTACTATTAGAGCCGGGCCTAGCTTTCGGCTGCGATCCAGCAACCTCTTCCTCAGTTCGCCGATGTCCATATCCGCTGCGGTTACTCCCCCGTCGCTTGAATAAACTTCACGCAACGCTCATGCTTTGATCTAATAATAGCACATTTATTAAGCTTACGCTTAAGGCCTGACCCGCATTCACTTTTTCCGCACGGAGGGCTTGCAAGTGAGGCAGAAGGTGAAGTAGACATGTCTTTAGCTTGTCTGCTTCCCTCGCCGAACGGGTGAGTACGGAAAAAGTGAGTGCGGGTCAGCGGGGCGGGTTGTACACGAGGCTGTCGTGTATACTTGCTATACGACTATGGAAACCAAGGAACAAAATTTGCGCACCGAGCTGGAAGAGCTGGAGCGGCAGTTACAAGACCCGGCTATTTTCAGCGACAAAGCCTATCCCAAACTCGCTAAGCGTCGGGGTGAGCTGGAACGAATTGTCGGATTGTTCGATGATAAAAAACGTCTGTTCAAGGCCCGGACCGACGCCGAGGATATGATCCGCGGCAGTAATAGTTTTGGGGGCGACGAACTGGCGGAGATGGCCAAAGCCGAGCTGGAAGAAACCGACCAGCGGTTAATCGAAATCGAAGCGGCACTGCAAGAAGCCCTGACACCGAAAGACCCGAACAATGAGCGCGACGTCATTATAGAAATCCGGGCGGCAGCCGGCGGAGACGAATCGAGCCTATTCGCCGGGGAGCTGTACCGGATGTACGCCCGCTGGGCGGAAGTGCACAACTTTAAGATCGAATTGATGTCCGAAAATCCGAACGAAGTCGGCGGCTTCAAGGAAATCATATTCGCGGTTCGCAGTCCATTGAACCAACCGGTTAAGGGCGGAGCCGATGCCTACAAACAGTTAAAATTCGAAGCCGGGGTACACAGGGTACAGCGAGTGCCGGTGACCGAATCACAGGGGCGCATCCACACCTCTACCGTGACTGTCGCCGTCCTGCCGGAAGCCGAAGAATCGGATATCGACATCAGCCCGAACGACCTGCGCATCGATGTCTACCGGGCCAGCGGCCACGGCGGGCAAAGCGTCAACACAACCGATTCGGCTGTGCGCATCACCCACCTGCCAACCGGACTGGTCGTAGCCAACCAGGACGAAAAGTCTCAGATCAAGAACAAAGATAAAGCCATGAGCGTGCTCCGGTCCCGGTTATTGCAGCTGAAGATCGACGAAGAGCAAAAGCAACAATCCGACGCCCGCATGAAGTTAATCGGTTCGGGTGACCGGTCGGAAAAGATCCGCACCTATAACTTCCCTCAGGATCGCATCACCGACCACCGCATCGGCTACTCGCGCTCCAACATCCCCGGAGCACTGGCCGGC
>JBGTNV010000084.1:0-1849 GCA_041742875.1 Saccharimonadales bacterium (SeqCode)
CCGGCAAACTGGTCGACCGAGAAAGTGTTGGCATTGCTATTTGTGACCCACTGTTTGGCAGCTTCAGGTGTACAGTCGGTTGCCCGTTTGTTGGAGACCCTGTCGATGGTTGCGGACGCGTTCGTGGCGCTTTTTGGTTGATACCACGACGGGTACAGGTCGTTAGCCGGACTGGGTATGACTTCTCCAAGGCGTGAGACTTTACTGCGGACGACGTAAGCCGGCAGGGTTTTTACACCTTTTGGCGCTTCCCAGTTGACAGGAGGCCCGGCGTGCTTGTCGTGGGCAGCTTGCATCCAGCCGCGGACAATCGGTCCTGTCATTCCCTCCATTGAGCCGGTCATGGCTTTGGTGCGGGTATGGTGGCCAACCCAGGTAACCGCGGCGTAGCGCGAAGACCAGCTGGCCATCAGCCCGTCGTAAGCGTCGTTGGTCGTACCGGTTTTGATGGCGAACTTCCAGCCGTTATGGCGGTGGAATTTGTGGCCACTATGCGTCGGCAAGTAGCTGGCATTCGGGTCCGCTGCCATATCGTTGATTATATAGGCGGCATCCGGGCGGATGATTTGTTTGGCCTCGCGTTTGTGCATTTCGATGGGTTTATTGTCAGCATCGGTGATTTTTGATATGTAAGTTTTTTTCATAGCCGAACCCATACGCGAGAGGCTGGCGATTCCGTTGACATGGTCATCCAAATGCAGGTAGGCTCCGTCACCGAGCGCCGAGGAGCCATAACACGGCGCTTCGTCTTTAGTAGTTGCCGAGAAAACATCGGTGCCTGGAGCGTAGCAGATGTAGGCCTTATCTTTAGCCATCAAGCCGTTCATTACATCGATGGTTTTATTGGTGCCAACCGTGAGCATGGCTTTGACGGCCGGGACGTTGCGTGATCCGCCCAAGGCATATCGCAGCGTTAGCGGGCCCGGATAGCCGAAGTCATAGTTCTGCAGACAGTTGCCGCCGTTCTTGCCTTGCCGGTCAGGCCTCCGTTTGTCGGTACAGGAGTAGCCGGGAAGGGCGCCCTGGGTGTCGTATAGCACGGAACCGGCCCCGACATTGCCCGACTTGTCTATAAATGCCGCGTAGTCGTAGGGCTTGACGCTCGAACCGGGTGAAACTTGCACCGAATGGGCGAAGTTCAGCTTACCGAATTCCTCGTTATCGAAGTCCGAACCGCCGACCGAAGCGACGATCTCGCCAGTCTTAACATCTTCGGCTACGAAAGCGGCGGTCGTGCCTCCTTGGCGCTGTACTTGTTTCATGCCCTTTTGAACTTGCTGCTCAGCCAGGTTCTGCAAATCCATATTGAGGGTCGTAGTGATTTTCCAGCCGCCGCGCTTGGTGGTCTCGCCCAAGTACGATTTGTTTAGCTCGTCTTTGGCCGCTAGCACGAAATACGGAGCTTTAATACCGGCATATTTTGGCTGCAACGGCTTAACGGTGGCAACGATGTCGATTTTCTTGGCATCCTCAGCTTCTTTTTCGGTAACCATCTTCTGCTCGACCATACGGTCCAGGATGTAGTGTTGACGGCCGATCAGGAGATCTTCTTCAAAGGTTTCGGTGTTGTACGGCGAATAGTAAGCCGGTGCTTGCGGGATTGCGGCTAGGAATGAAGCCTGGGCTAATGTCAAATCTTTAGCGTTGGTGCCGAAGTAGTCGCGGGAGGCGCTTTCGACGCCGACTTCAATACCGCCGTACGGCGCTGAGTTGAGATAGCCGGTAATGATGTCATTTTTTGAGTACTCACGCTCCAACTCGACTGCCAGTATTAATTCCTTGATCTTACGGGTGTAGGTACGGTCGTTGGTCCAGTTAAGGTTAAGCTTCACTAACTGTTGGGTGATGG
>JBGTNV010000085.1:0-7832 GCA_041742875.1 Saccharimonadales bacterium (SeqCode)
TTAGCAGCGTAATGGCATTCTGTCGCCATGGGTCGGACAGCACATCCAGCACATCAATCACCTTGTGCATTGCTTGCCGGGATGCGATATAAATGAATGGCGACCGGTAAACACGATACTTTTTTGTTACTTCCTCAAACACTTCTTTGTTAGGTTTGTCTAGAAACTCGACAATATTTCCTGCACTATCCACGGCACAATAGCCGTCATTTGAGTTGAAACCTTCGGATTTACTACAAAGCAAAGTGAGTTCGTAGCCGCTAAAATTCTCCAGACATGCTTCTAATGAACTAGGAAACTCGTCTTCGTTAAGAATGTAGTGGTCTACACTTTTAAAAAGTACAGGCTCATCTTCCCTATCCGTAATCATCCGCAATGCCCACAATGTGTGAGGCAGTGTATTTCTCCTTTCGGGCACAACGATTATTTGAGACGCGTCCAGATCAGGTAGCTCTTGTGCTACAAGATTTTGCATTCCTTCAAGAACCAATACATAGAGTTCGTCTTTTGGAATAACTCTCGATAATTTCCTGTAGGTATACGCAACTAATGATTCGCCCTTAACCAAGGGTAAAAACTGTTTGGGTTTCTCGGAAGTAGACAGCGGCCAGAGCCTGCTGCCGAAACCTGCTGCTAAAATAACTGTTTTCATATGTCCGTATAATAGCAAAATTAAAGGTTTTGGACTTAAATGTATTAATACAGCTGTGCATGTGATCCAATAACCGCAAAAACGACAGCCCGGCCAGCTTTGCCTGCCTCTATTTTAAGAGCTGTTGCAGATAAGCTAGATCATGCATGGGCGCGCCATGGCTTCTATATACCGTATATCGCTTATCACCTACGCCGGTGTACTTACCATTGAACAGCTCTTCTAAAGTCGTTATAGCTCCCTGCCGTGCAAGCCCCTCCGCAACTGCCGATTGCAACTCCGATGCTTCATCGATAGTGTGTTGCCAATCTACAATGATGTTTGCCTTATTCGTATCGTAATACTCTTTGGAAATGTCACTGTGATCTTCGGATGCAAAGGTCGTAATCAAAGCTCCCGGCTTAACCCTCTCCTGTAAATCGGCTGACAGCACTGGTTGGGTCGCGCTGGAGTGGCAAATGATCACATCGTATTCGCCAATTCTATTTAATTCGCTTCTGCTAGCGGTCAACTGCAACTGTGCCGCCAAAGCAAGGAATTCCTCGGCATCACTCCCGCTGTTAATAAAGTCTACGTGCTGTAGATCAGGATAAAATTCTTTAAAAGCTGCCAGGGCGCATCGGGCGATATTCCCCGTACCGACGAATAATATATTTTTGTTTGCGACATCTTTGGCGCCCAAGGTGCGCAATACGAGCGGCGACATTACTCCCGTACGCTGATTGACATATGACGTGACTTCAACATGCAGCAGCACATTGCCCGCCTGAAATATGGTCGCATACTGTGGAGCCTTCTTTGAAACCACGTCATACGGACTGTATATATGATAGAAAATTGGCGCCTGTAATTCACGCGGTTCCAGTATGGTGATATTAAAGCAGTCGGCAAGGTATGTGTCGTCAAGCTTAAAAACAGGCACGTGCTTATCAAAACGGTATTTACCGAGGTTTAGGTATATGCTTTGGATTGCTTCAGCAAGCTTGAGATAACCAGTATCGTTCATAATCACTAGTATAGCAAACGAAGAACTCCTCAACACAGATACTGGCATGAACTGCTAGTTAAAAAGCTTAACGACCTCGCTATGTACTTTTCCATTGCTCGCTAAAAGGGTGGTGGTTTTGTGGTTTACCGGATTACCATCAAGTTGCGTAACGGTACCGCCAGCTTCTTCAATAATTACTTTCATAGCTGCTATGTCCCAAAGCTTAGTATCGGCTTCAATCATGATATCTAGTTTACCTTGCGCTAATAAGTGATAGCTCCAAAAATCACCTATGCCTCTAGCCCATTTAGCATTTTCAGCCAACGATAGCAGTTGCTGTATATTCTCATGCCTAGTGAAATACTTCAGCGAGCCAAAACTTACATAACTATCTTCAATGACGTTTACTTCCGATACAGAAACGGGCTGGCCGTTGAAAAAGCAACCCTTTCCTTTTTCTGCATAGACTAGCTCACTTAATAACGGCGCATTTGAAACGCCTACAATAAACTCCCCATCATGCAGTAACGCGAGTTGCGTAGCAAACAAAGGATTGCGCCTAAGATAGCTTTTAGTGCCATCAATAGGGTCAATAATCCACGTAAATCCTTTGTGGTCGTCAAGGTCTACCTTCTCGCCCTCTTCACCATAAAAAGTATGGTCTGGAAACGTGGCAAGAATTACGCTTTTGATTATTTCTTCTGCTTCCCGGTCAGCTACGGTAACCGGTGATAAGTCTTCCTTTAACTCGCTCCGAACATCTTGGTCAAGATAGTTCACTATCACTTTTTCAGCTTCTTTAACGGCTTGTAGGGCGATGTCCAGATAATCTGATTTCATAGCTACATCATAACAGGGGTTGTGGGGAAAATATAGTTCTGTATAAACAGTTGCTATTTACTTGTGAGATTAACCAGTTTTCAGAAGTAAAAGGTTTATATACCAAGAAGCCGTGGTTAGAACATTTGAGAAAATTAAAAACAGCCTCCGAAAAGGCTGATTCAATGCGACTGGAGGGCCCGGTGGGGCTCGAACCCACGACACCCTGCTTAAAAGGCAGGTGCTCTAACCGGCTGAGCTACGGGCCCTTGCGATTTATATTTTATGTTTTAGAGATATGTTTTGGTTGAATTTGGATATGTATTTTGGGTTTTATCCTGCCGCCAGGGCAAAATAACTCCTTACATTATGCGTATTTTCGGGAAAAAGTCAACGCATACCGTCTAGAGCACCCGCTATTTATGACGATGTTTCTTGCCCTCCTCGTGCCCATGGCTTGGCCGTTGCAGCCACAAAAACAGCAGGCTGAATATCGCACCCAACGACACTACCAACGTCTGTAGTTTCTGCATGTAGTCCCAGACCGGCGTGGCAGTGATTGAGCTTTGTAATTCTGCGGCTAGCAGCGGCTCTGCCAAGAGTAATACGAGGCTGCCGACCGCTATAGATATCAGGAAGTTTAACAGCTGTTTGAACTTACCATGCACCGTCCGGATCATAAATACGGTCGTGAACACCGCCGGCGCAAACAGCAAAAATAGCGACACTAACGATGGGTTCGTGCTGCCATCAGAAGCTATAATTCCAACCGTCGAAGCCGCCTCCTCACCCACGAACTGTACCAATACTACGCCCAGGCACAGGCTCAAAAATACCATCATCGCATTGACGCGAAGCACGGTCAGCAGAAGCACGGGCGCCGCTAGTATAGCGCCGGTAAGCACAAGGGGTGTCATGGCTTTATCATACCATGCAAACTGCACGGTGGACGACCAGGCGGCATACCGATACCGGCAGCTGCTAGAATTCCAGCGGCTGGCCTGCCCGCAAGCCGGTGCGTGCCGCCATGCCAGACGACAGCTCCACCACATACTGTGCCGACTTATCGGGGCAAAACGTCTTCGGATATGTTTCCGGCCTGATGTCCGGTCCGATATGCACAATCTCTTTCTGTTTGTCTAGCCATATGATATCGATGGCGAACCGCATGTCTTTCATCCAGAAACACCGTTGCGCCTCGTCAGTATATATAAACACCATGCCGTCGTCCGGCCGCAGACTTTCCCGCTTACCCAGGCCCAATTGCTGTTTTTCCGGCGAATCTGCTATCTGCAACTTGAATGTCCGGTCTCGTACCCGCAGCTCGGTTACGGCGTACTCCCGGCCCGATCCGACTGCCTCGTCTGTCGTCCGTGCCGACATAAACCAACCGGCTGCGGCCGCCGCTGCAGCCACAACGACCGTAACAGCCAGAACCAGCCAGGCTCTACGCGCCAACCCGGTCTTTGCGCCGCTTGCCTTTGGCATTCTGTTCAATGTAATCAATTATTTTGGCCGCTACGTTATGGTTGGTTACTTTTTCGATACCGAAACCGGGACTGGAGTTTACCTCCAAAACGAGCGGTCCCCGTTTGCTTCGCATCATATCCACGCCGCATATTGTCAAACCCATGGCTTTGGCGGCCTTTTGGGCGGTTTTCCGCTCTTCATCAGTAAGTTTTACCGCTGAGCCCTCGCCGCCCTGGTGGAGGTTGGAACGGAAATCATCATCCAGGCTCTGGCGCTTCATACTGGCGACCACTTTGCCGCCAACCACGAACGCCCGGATATCGGTGCCGACACTTTCTACGATATACTCTTGTACCAAAAAGTTCACACCCTCGACATAAAATGCTTGCATTACCGCTTTGGCTGCATTGCGGGTTTCGGCCAGTACCACGCCGTTGCCATGCGTTCCGCGCGCCACTTTGATGATAGCCGGCGCACCTCCGACTTTATCAATCACATCAGCGGCATCGGCTGTTTCTCGGGCAAACACCGTTTTCGGAATCCCAACTCCCGCTTTAGCCAGCAGTTGCAAACTGCGCAACTTGTCCCTCGACCGGACGAGTGCAATCGAGCTTGTAGTCGTAAAAACGTTTTGCATCTCGAACTGCCTGACGATAGAAGCGCCGTACTTCGTAAGGCTGGCGGCAATCCGGGGGATAATCACATCGATGTCTCCCAGCTCTTCACCTTCGTAGAACACAACCGGCCGGCTGCTCTCTACCGTGACATAACACTTGGCGTAATTCACCACACGGACGTTATGCCCGCGTCCCATCGCCTCTTCTCTGAGCCGTTTAGTGGAGTAGTTTCCCGGCCCTTTGGATAATATCGCTATATTCATAGAGTCTGCCCCCAGCTTACGCTAATTTCCGGATAAAGTAATCCGCCAATGCCCGGTATTTTTCTACCGTAAAACTGCCGGATGCTAGTTGCGGCCCATCATTGACTTCAAGACAATACCACAAACCGGAATCTTTGTCTCTGAGAATATCCACACCAGCTATCTGCCGACCGACCAGTTTGGCCGCCTCCAGGCAGGCTTTTTGGATGCCAGGAGGTAGTGTTTCGGGCGGTACAATCGTAGCCCGCGCACCCCTCGACGTATTATTGAGATGAGTCGTGTCGTCGCTTCGGGCACGCTCGATGACAAGCGCGAGCTTCTTGCCGAAAACCAATACGCGGTAATCACAATCATTCGGTATGAACTGTTGGGCTATGCACTGCACGCCGTCTTCGGCGGCAGCGACGCACGCTTCGGAGAACGATGATTGGCTATTGACGAGATAATTATGCTCGCCTTTGTTGCCGTGGATATCTTTCAGTACGAACGGCAGTCCAATCCGCTCCTTGATACTAGCGTACGAAGCCGCTAGCGGGACCGGCAGCATGAATACAGACGGCGGCACGCGCAAGCCGCTAGACTCAAGCAAAACGTACTGGTAGAGCTTGCTGGTGGCCGGAAAATGCTTGATGGCTTCGTCGATAAAAGCTACGTTACGTTTTTCTAGGTAACGGGCGGTCGCCGCGGCTACGTCCATGTAACGGGAGGTTGTCTTGAAATACACCAAATCGAACGAGGCGATGTCTTGGCCGGTTTGTCGCAACGTGATATTGCTCTCGGGTAAGCCCATGACATAATCCAGGTCTTCGTAGGCCGCGTATGTGACACGGAGCCGGTCGCTACTGCCGGCGATATTATCCGCGAACTTCTGCGTGACGTCGGTACGCTTGGTCGAAAGCATCAGGATTGAGAACGATTCTTTTATCGGTTTCCGAGTAACGTCCACCAGGAATTTGCCGTGCAAAGTCTTACGCCCTATCAATACCGGATATCGGTTGCGCGCCCGGTTAGCGAGCGTAAAAGCAGCCCGTAGCTTGCGGCCGCCCAGCACTATCGGCATCCGTACTTTATAGCGGTATTCTGTCTGGCCAAACGAGTTTTTGACCGATATTACCCTATAATCATCGGTTGTGATGATAGTGCCCGTGTAATGCGGAGATGACGGTGCGAACAATGCGAATGACAACCGGCTATCATGCTCGGCAATGTTGCTGGCCCATATGGCGGAACTATCGGCGCCGGTATCGACTTTGGCGGGTATATCGAATAACTGCTCGTCCGGCAGAGCAATCAATTCGATAGTACCGATCTTGGATAGGTTTTTCATAATGTTCAATATTACGTTCGTGGGGCTTTCGCGAAATCTTCGTAGGGTAAGTTTTCTATTTTAACACTTTTTTAGAGTTTTGTCATTAGCGATACGCGCACTCTACCTATGATACATCTTATGGTGAAACCTCGGTGCGACGGTGAAATATTCTCAAGTACACGTCCATTACTTCTTGGGCTGGTTGCCGCGGAACTGTTTCCGGCAGCTTCAGAATACCAATTCGATGCAATGCCGCCATATCGGACAAAGAAAAGCTTCCGCCAGCGACAGCGATTGCCGCCAACCGATCTTCTGGCAGATTCTGCAATCCCCGTAAAAGCAACTCCTGCTCGGTGTAGTCCAGAGCCTGAGAGTCATGCCCACCTCTGCGGCCATACCGGTACAAACGCATAATGTTGTTGCCGGCTGCAGCTGCCCTGGCCCGTGCAGTTTTACCGGAATGGGCTTCCATGAAAGCCCTCGCGACTTCCGTGTGGTTACCCCCGGCCACTTTTGCCTGCATAGCACGCACATACGTCGTTCCAGTAGGCCGCAACTGTCCGACCATAGCATGCAATCGACGTTCTTCGTAAATACCGCCCATTTCGCGCATCGTAATGTGCTTACGTCCTTTTACCGCAGCAAGTGGCAACTGTCTGGCAAGTTCGTCATCGTGCTCAGCTTGCAGTACGTGCACCAGTTCGTGGGCTGCAACCGGCAACGCTCCAGCCGGTGCGGTCTGCAAAAGCGTCCGGTCAAACTTACGGGGAATAACCATCACTTTCTTGGTGGAAATAACTTCCAAAGAGCCTACTTTTGACGTAATAATAACTTGCCATTTGCCATCAGGCGCCGGCCCTGACCGTGAGTTTACTTCCTGCAATGTAGTAGTGTGCTTACTGTGATAGCCCCATTCTTCCAGCACCGCACCAAGGAACCGCCCCATATCGTCAGCCGTCCAGCGTGTGTTTTTCATTATTTCTATATCTTCTGCGGGTAGCTGCGGCACAGGGAATGTCTCGCCTGCATCGTCGCAGCCCCACTCAAGCTCGTCAGCAAGAGTGGCCAATTCAGGACTTATTGGTCCGAGCCTGCCGTCCGCCTGCCAGGCCGCACCGTTGCGTATGTAATCCATTCGCCAGGCAAACCGCTCCATAAGTTCTCGGCGCTCGTTGTGGTCCTTATCGAACACCATCGCCGCGATTGGTGCGATATCTGCTAAGTATTCCCGCTGCGCAACGACCCGATCATCGACCGGCTGCCAGCCTAACCAGTCGGCCACATCGAGCATTGTCGGATACAGTTCGGCCGCCATGCTATTGACCCTAGCCTGGTGAAGGTCGAGTAAGGTTCGTTGCGCTGCCAGCAAATCAGATTCCGGCTGCTGCCGCAACGCAGTCCGCACTTGCCTATAAAGCGCTCGATATTGTTGTAGGTCGGCGAATTTATTGAACACCGCGTCAGGATCGGCGTGCTCAAAGACCGCCATCGTATCGGGCCATTGAACGTCTCTCGGCGACTCTCCGGATAACCGGGCTGTTAACTCCTTCTTATACCACGCCAAGCTGTTACTTGCCAAAGTCCCTTCATCAACCGCCCTTCCACCGATGAAAGCATCCGCTTGTCCGTTGGCTGTTTCAAAATACCCCGTATAGTATATGCGGCTTAGACTTCTGACGGATGTCCGATGCACATCGAGCACTGACCGGGAACA
>JBGTNV010000086.1:0-10126 GCA_041742875.1 Saccharimonadales bacterium (SeqCode)
TATAGTACACGACTCTACAAAGCACAAACATTATGGGTTTTCTTGGTATGATTAACCCATGTCTTCCAGTTTATTGATACAGCTTATCGGGCTGTGCGCGGTAGTTATTGCGTTTTTAATTTTCCAAACCAACAACCGGACTATAATGCTGAAGTTGAGCATGGCGGCCGGTGCGTTGTGGACCATTCACTTCTTGCTGCTCGGTGCTATGACCGGAGCGGCGATGAATTTTATCGGTGTCGGCCGGAGCTATGTTTTCTATAAGGTAAAGCCATCAATAGAGTACGCTCTGGGTATTGGCATTATTTCTGGCCATTGCATCAGTCTTCACTCTGATTACCTGGCAAGGGTTGTTAAGCTTATTGCCTATGGGCGGTGCTATGCTTGGCGCTATTGCCTTTCGACAGAAAGACCCGAAAATGATTCGTCGCTTGTCTTTGGCGGCGCCTCCCCTTTGGTTTATTTATAATGCCATTTCTGGATCTTTCCCCGGCATGTTTGTTGAAGTGGCGATGCTTGTTTCGAGCCTTGTCGGCCAGTACCGTTTTGATTTTAAGCGTAAGCGTCGTGTGAAGCGCAAGATGGTTCGCCGCAACGCCTGATACGCTTGTTGCTGATTTGGTAAAGGGTGCTGAATGGTATAGTTATAATTATGAAGAACATACTGATAACTGGAGTTACTAAAGGAATTGGCCGTGGGCTTGCTAAGCATTTTCATGCTTTAGGCTATTACGTTTACGGTGGATACAAGTGGTCGCCGGACTATAAAGATGAGGCGACTATGGCGGATACGCTCAAAGAGGAAATATCGAACATTACGTTTTTACCTTACGATCTTGCCGATAGAGACGCCGTGAATAGTTTAATCCAACAGCTTCATGGTGTTCAGTTCGACGGTATAATAAATAACGCCGGAGAATTCCTCTCAAATAATTGGAATGAATTTGACCCTAGTTCGTGGGATAGGAGTATTGCGGTACATATGACCGCTCCGTTATTGCTCGTCCAGGGGCTTCATACTAATCTCGTCGAACACGCCAGTATTGTCAATATTGCGAGCACAGACGCATATTATGCGGCATATGATGATATCGGATATGCGGCTAGTAAAGCTGGCCTCATTAATCTTACTAAGAGTATGGCCGCTGCACTGTCGGCTAGCAATATACGAGTGAACGCCATTGCCCCCGGCTGGGTCGACACGGAGATGGCAGAGAGTGCCGACATAAGCGAGTTTTCCCAATATCAAACACCTTTAGGCAGGAACGCGACCACACAGGAAATTGCAAATGTGGCTGAATTTCTTGTGTCGGATAAGTCGTCATTCGTCAACGCAGCAGTATTGAATGTTGACGGGGGATACTCGAGCGTAGACTATGTAGTTAAGAAAGAAGCCGAACGCTAGCCCAAAAAGGGGCTGCCTGCTAGGTTGGGCTCCACCTTTATTGCATCTTTCTGCTTTTTAACACGCTTATCATAGGTTATTTGTGCTTTTTCCACTTCTTGGTGGTGTTCCTTTGCCCACACGCAAAGGTTGGAAAGTAGATCGACCAAGGACGTACCAAGCGGCGTTAGGGAGTATTCGACTTGTGGCGGGACCACCGGATAAACCTTTCGCTCTATAATACCGTCGCGTTCCAGACGCCTGACGGTTTGGGTTAATACTTTCTGTGAAATGCCGGAAGCACTGCGCTGTAGCTCGCCAAAGCGCATCGTTTGCTTGGACAAGATGTAGACGACCAGAACGGTCCATTTGCCCGAAATGGAATCTATCACCTGTATTTCTGGCGTACAATTATCGTTGCAATTTGTGACTTTACGTACCATGTGGTAAGTATAGAACAAAATTGCGCCTACTTGCAACATAGTAACTGTCAATTTATACTCCAACCCATGGAAACAACCCAATCCACCAGACCAAAAATATTAGTCATAGTCGGTACAGTCCGCGAAAACCGTGTTGGTCGTACGGTTGCAGACTGGTACCTCAAACAAGCCCGGGCTGCGACGCCTGAACTGGATTTTGAACTGTTCGACGTCGCCGCCCAAAAATTGCCGGTATTTAGCGAACCAATCCCTCCATTAGCCCACCAATACGGCCCGCTCCAGAAAAAACTGGCTGAAAAAGTTGGCGCTGCCGACGGGTTTATATTCGTAACAGGTGAGTATAATCACTCTATACCGGGCAGTCTGAAAAACTTCATAGATTATCTAAACGCGGAGTGGAACCATAAGGCAGCGGCGTATGTAGGCTATGGCGGCACTGGCGCAATACGCTCGATTGAACATCTGGTGCAGGTAATGGCTGAACTTCGGGTGGTGAGTGTGGCAAATACCAGCGATCATATTCATATCAACCAGCTGTGGAATGCTTTTGACGCATCAGGTGCACCAAAGCCGGGCTTTGTCCATGGCGACATCGCTAAGCAGCTCAAAGAACTTGCCTGGTGGACAAAATCTCTCAAAGAGGCCCGGCAACCACAGCCAGTATACGCGTAAATACTATTGCGAAGAAACCTGTAGCTTCGGGATTGTTATGGTGAAGGTGGAGCCTTGGCGGGCTCTGGAATCGACAGTAATGGTGCCCTGATGAAGATCCATTATCTTTTTGGCCCAATACAAGCCGAGGCCGGAGCCACTGGCGGAGGTGGACAGTTCGTTATCTATTCGGGAGAATTTCTGAAACAACTTGGTATGGTCTTTTTGTCGCATGCCGACGCCTTGGTCCTGTACTTCGATGATGACGGCTTTGGCAGTTTGGCGTAGGCGGACCTCGACCGGACGGCCATGGCGGGAATATTTGCCAGCGTTGTCGACGATGTTTTCCAGTACCATTCGGATAAGCTGGGCGTCGACGCCGCACATGACCGGGTGGCTGGGCGTGCGTAACGTCAGAGGCTGGCGGCGCATCCGGAAGACTTCGGCTTGTTCCTGGATAATATCCTCCAGCATTTGGCACATGTCGCACGATACGGGTTGGAGCTTGACTTTGCCGGCGTCGAGCCGGGCGACATTAAGCAGGGCGTTGACGATGTTGAGCTGCCTTTCGTTGCTCTCGTAGGCTGCCTTGACTATCGACATTTGTTCGTCAGTCAGGTCGCCGAAATAGCCCTGCATAAGCATACCGACATATTGTTTGACACCGGTGGCGGGCGTGCGCAACTGGTGCGATGCCAGCGAAATGAATTCGTCTTTGGCGTGGTTGATCATCATCAGCTGCTCGCGCTGTTCGGTCAGTATGGTGGTTTTTTCTTCTAGTTCCTGTCGGCGCTTGAAGTCTTCGCGTAAGCGCTCTTCGGCTAGGCGGCGCTGGGTGATATCCTCGACTGTTGTTAGGAAATAGTCCACCTCATTGGCATCGTTTTTTTGGACGGCGACGTTCAGGTTGACCCATACGGTCGAGCCGTTTTTATGCAGATAGCGTTTTTCGCGATGGTACGATTCCAGCGTGCCTGCAATAAGTCCGCTCATGGCTTGCATGTCGTTCGATGCGTCGTCGGGGTGGGTGATGTCCCTGAAATACTTGCCTGTCATTTCCTGGTGGGTGTAGCCCAACATATCGCAGAAGTGCTGGTTAATCAGCATGAACTGTCCGGTCGACGAAGTATGGGCTATGCCGATTGGCGCATTGTTGAATGTGGCTGCGTATCTGGCTTCGCTAGCGCGCAAATTTGCCTCTTGTTGTTTGCGGACAGTGATATCGCGCAAAGTGCCCATAAATACCGGCGGATCTTCTTCGCCTATGCGGGTGATGAACAGTTCGATGGGGAATTCCTGGCCGTCCTTGCGCAGGGCGGTGATCTCGATCTGCTTATTCAAAATCGGACCCTCGTCGGTTTGCAGATATCGGCCCATGCCATGCTTATGAGCTGCCCGGAATTCAGGCGGAATGATAAGCTGCTGCATTTTTTGTCCGACGGCTTCCTTCCGGCTGTATCCGAAAATCCGTTCGGCGGCCGGGTTGAATTCGGTGATGACGCTATGCTGGTCGATGGTGAGGACGGCGTCGAGGGCGGTTTTGAAGAAGGCACTTTGGCGGTCGAGACTGGCTTGGTACGCGGCAGCGGCATTGCGACGGTGGGTGATATCCATATTGATGCCGAGCATGCGCAACGGCCGTCCGTCGGTGTCATAGTTGATCTCAGCTTTGGCGTAGATGCTGCGTATGGTTCCATCGGGTAGTATTGCCCTCCACTCAGTCTCGAAATGGCGTTTGTGGGTACGAAACGTTTCCTTGATGAGCTTTTCAACGTGGATACGGTCATCGGGGTGGATGTGCTCTTGCCAGGATTTGAAACTGCCACCGAAACTGCCTGGTGATAAGCCATACAATGTTTCCAGCTCTTCCGACCAAATGTTATTGTCGGCGGGGATCTGCCATTCGAACGTGCCGATTTTGGCAGCCTTCTGGGCCAGCTTCAGACGTTCCCGGCTCTGTTGGATGATCTGCCGATCGTGTACTTGCTCGGTTAAATCATACAGGCTGAGAATGGCGAACGAAGTGCTGCCGTCCGGGTTGGTGACGACTGAGCCATGGTATTGTATGACGAGTTCGCGTTTGCTGTCGCGGCGTTTGACATAGGCCATCATGTCGATAGTCTTGGTGCCGTTACCCAGCCGTGATATGGGCCATTCGCGGTAGGGGATGAGTTTGCGGCCCGGATAGGTGCGGAGTTCGAAGAGGCTGGATGGTTTGGGTAGTGTTCGCTGGAAATCGGCCGGGTCGTTGTAGCCGTAAAGTATGGCAGCGGCATGGTTCATGCGCCGGTAGTTGCCGTCGAGTGCAATGATAATTACGCCCTCATGGAGCTGTTCGAGGATAGCCTTGTACGCCCAAGTCGGCAAAGTCTGCTGTGTTGTGCTTACTTCGTGCTGTAGTGGCATACCGGCTGCTAAACTCCCCCTAGTAGTATAGTCGGACTCCCGGGTTTTTGCACACTCTCCCTACACATTACACCCGCCCAGTGCAGTCAGATGTTGCCGGCCGGGTGGTTCTGGGCGGTATGTGTGTAGTGTACACTCCTTGTCATTGGGGCAGCCTTTGGCGGGTCTGAGTCGAACGGCGATAGCCGGCGGGAAGTTCTGCCGAAGATACGCCGCAGCTTTTGCAGAACTTCCTGGCGCCACTCATAAACGCCGTAGGCTATGGCGGCTATTATGGCTAAACCAGCTATGAGCCATCGTGTGTTGCCGGTGCCGGGGGGTGTTTTGACGTCTTCGACTTGAGCCAGGCCGCCGCTGGCAGCGGTTGATTTACGGCAGCGGCCGGTGTCCGGATTACGCTCCTGGCCCGGTAAACAGGGTTTGACGGCGGTACTGGCGGCGGCTATGGCCCGGCAACGGTTGGTATCGGGGTTTCGTACCTGGCCGGCTTTGCAAGCGGCAAGGTTGCCGGATGCGGCATTGGTCGCGGCAGCGGCGCAACGGTTGGTCGCGGGGTTTCTGGTTTGGCCGGCTTTGCAGGGGATTAGTTCCGTATCGGCGGCTGCCGCAGCCCGGCAGCGGTTTGTCTCCGGGTTGCGGGTTTGTCCCGGTTTACAAGCGGTCAGTGTGGAGGCGGCAGCGGCTCCCGGGTCGGCGGAAGTTGCCGCAGTAGTGACGCAACGGTTGGTCTCAGGATTACGTTCCTGATTGGCGGGACATGGCTCGCCGGCTGTCCAGATATTGGGCCGGTCCGGTGTGGGCGTGTAAGTCTTGATCCAATTGCCGTCTACCAGAGCCCAGGCGGTGTCGTCCGGCAAATTGGCGGGATACGTGAGCACGTGTAATTCGGCCGTTGGCGACAACAGCCAGACCGTACCGCCGGCTGCGTTCGGCAGCGTCAAGCCGGTCTCGGCATCGGAGAATGAGCGGTATTCACCAGGCTGCAGGCCGGTATCGGCAAAGGAGTAAGTTTTGGCAGAAGCACTTGTCTGCAGACTGCAGCCAGCCAGCGGAATCACTTCATCGGTAGGATTGCGAAGTTCTATAAATTCCTTGCCGGTGTCGGTGCCCGCCGGATTTACCAGGATCTCGCTGATAACGACTCCTTCGCATGTAAGTTGGCTGCCGTCGGGTGCAGGAGAAACGGGGTCGCCAGGTGTAGGCGTCGGTACGGGAGCCGGCAGGGTTACAGCCGGAGGGTCGGCTTGGTAGCCGCCGCCAAGGGGGTCGGGTGTTCCGGGAATAGAGAAGTCACTAAAATTGTCACCGCTGTTGGTTAGGAATCCGAGTGCGCCGGCAATACGTTGGATGGATAGTCCGGCGTCGGGGTATTTAGCTGCTTTGGTAAGCGGCCGGGCCGCACTGCCCCAGCCGACTAAGTCCCGAATGGCATTTTGGCCGTCCAATACCTGAATATGTCCGCCACTTTTAGCTAGCTTGCCGGTGTCGGTGCCATCGCCAAAATACAGGTCGGCGATAGCGGTATAATAGCCGGCATGGGCTATCAGAACAGAGCTATGACCCGCAACCACGCCGTTTAGTGCCGCTAAGGTTGTGACAGTGTTGCCGCTAGCTGAGACGTATTCTACTTTCCATCCGTGTACGTTCAACGGTTCGGTATGTTGGTTGTAAAGTTCGACGAATTCCTTTTTAGTATCCTCGTTGCAGACGGGCTGCGCATTGTCGGCGCAGCCGCCGGTCTGTATCTCGCTAATAACCAAGCTGCCCGGACTGATAGCAGGCGGTGCATTGGCCGCGGCCTTGCTTACATATGCAATGGTCAGGCTAAACAGCAGCGCTGCCGCGATAGCCGCGATAGTACGCATAATTCGGTACTGCCGTTTGGTGCGTTTTTCGGGCAGGCGACTGACTTGAACTCGGGTCATGCTTTTTCTCCAATTACTTGATCGGAACGAAACCGGTAGCCGGTGCGGCGCCACATGAATACGATTCCAAGTGCGAGCATTAAGTAGCTTAGGGCGACGGCTGTCGAGTTAAAGGATAAGTCGCCCTGGGCTCCCGGCAGGTTGGCTACCCACTGCACTACGCTTGTCATGAAGTGCAGGACGGCGGTGGCGGGCAGTCCTATCAGCCAAGCGACGGCAGGAGCGAACACGCCGGCTATACCGGCTGCAAAAGTCAGCAGCATAGTCAGGGGTATAAGCGGCAGGATTATCAGGTTTGCCAGAAGCGCATAAACTGAGTATTGGCCGAAGGCGAACAGTATGATGGGCAGGGTGGCAAGCTGGGCAGAGGAAGTTTCTACCAAAATCCTTCTGAATACACCCGGTTCGCCGTCGCTTCCCCAGAAATAGCTTTGGATCAGCGGCGCCAGCAGCAGTACGCCGGCAAATGCGCCAAATGACAGATACCAGCCCAAATCACCCCAGACATACGCCGGATTGATGACTGCGGTAATGGCTGCCGCGAACGGCAATAGTACTAGCGGATGTACCTGTCGTCCGTAGTACCAGGCTGCCAACCCCAGGAGGGTTACCAGCCCGGCCCGGGTCATCGACGGGCTGAAACCTGTGACCAATACGAAACCGCAGACCATGAGTACCGCGGCCAGTGTTGCCAGGTATTTGGATGTCTTTAGCAGCGACCGCCGGGCAAAGCCGACCAGAATGGTCAGGTTGTAGCCGCTGGCCACAACTATGTGCGTCAGGCCGGCAATTTTTAACTGTTCATCCAGTTCGGCCGGCAGCGCGCTGCGTTGGCCGATCAAATAACCGGCCCCCAGGGAAGCCTGCGGCTCGGGTATGGCCTGGCGAATACCGCCGGCGAACCAGTCACGTACTTGCAGGGCGGTGTCGCCGGGCTGCGGCCGTTCGACTTTGACCAGTTCCGCCCGGAACATACTGGCCGGCAGGTTGCCGAAACCTTCACTAACTTTGCCGCTGACAGTGACGATGTCGCTGCGCTTGATGTCGCTTCCGGGGCTGGTGCTGACCCAGATTTCACCGGGCAGAGAACGGCCCTCTATCGAAACGCTGCCGATACTCAAACGCAGATCGCCCTGTTTGCCGTAAGCGGTATCCTCCACTATCCTGCCGCGAACTACGGTGTTTTGGCCATAGTAGGGTTGATAACTTTGCAGGGATGCCTGTTCGGCTGAACCGCGACACATACCTGCCAGCAGTCCGGCAACGATAGACAGCAGTATGACTGCCCGGCTGTGCCGCATGAGCGCTATAGCCAGGAGTGCGGCGGCCGCCAGGAGGAATTGCGGCTCCGGCAGACTGATAGTCTGCCATACGGCGGCTGCCGCAACTCCCAGTAGAATTCCGGCCGAAACACCGGCAATATGCCACGAAATGTGTAGTTTCCGCCCCAAGCCTCTCGTCATATGGGCACACTATAGCCTGAACGGTGAAATATTTGCAAGAAAACTATATGGAAATGTTGTCAAATCGCTTACGCTAGTTTTTCTTGTCAGGATCGTATGACCGGCAGTACTTGTTGCGGGCAATTGCCCAGTACGCGGCGCATGGCATCGCGCTCAGCGGTAGTTACCCAGAGGTTGTATTTAGACTTAACGGCGATTTGCCGAGCGACGTAGCGGCAGCGGTACGGCTTGTTCGATGGCAGCCAAGTGGCGGCGTCGCCGTCTCCTTTTTGACTGTTGGCTGCTCCATCGACGGCTAGCAGTTCAAGCGGGTCATTGGCGAGCTGTTCGCGAATGACCCGCGGTAACTGTTGTGCGCCTTTCTGCCAGGCGTCGGACAGGGCGACTACGTGATCGATCTGTACGGCGGAGCTGTTGCTGCGGTTGAATAGGATAGTTTTTCCGGTGTACGGGTCGTGCAGCGTACCGCTCATGACGGTGCAGTCAGAATCGGAGCGCAAACGGGTATCGGTGAAGTCGCGTGCCAGTATGCGGTCACGCATCGTGCATGTACCGGCTTGTATCCAGCCGTTACCGAATTGTTGGCGGGAATATCCGGTTTTAGGCGCCCGGCCTTTGACCGGCAGCGTTTCCAGTGCCCCGGCGGCCGTTTGATGACCGGCTTCAGTTTGGTTTGACAGGACAGCGGTGGAGCCATTGTCGGGGCTTGGCCCGGCGGGCGCTTCGCGATACAGCAGAGCTCCGACTATGATCACTGCCAGAATCACCATGCTCGCCAACCGGCGCTTGCGTTCCACGTATCGCCGGGGAGGTATTCCAATATCCATACTTTAGTTATGCCTTAGTTGGTGATCAGGTGCAACCCGGCCGGTTCAAATGAACCTATTTCGGAAGTCAAGCGATACGCAGCCGGAGCAGCTCCGCAGGATATGCGCCGAGCGGAGCACTCTCGGGAAACGGTTCGCTTGACCCTTGATTTGAGACAGGTGCCTGCGGGTCAGATGACGAAGACCTGACCCACACTCACTTTTTCCGTACTCACCCGTTCGGCGAGGGAAGTAGACAAGCTAAAGACATGTCTACTTCGCCTTCTGCCTCACTTGCAAGCCCTCCGTGCGGAAAAAGTGAATGCGGGTCAGGACGAAGACATATAACAATCGAAACATGGTACAATAACACCGTAACAAGCCGCTTTTTATGTTCTTCATGGGAGCATCTTACGGTTGAGGGGCGTTACCGTGGTTAAATTTCCAGACGGGTTTTATTATGAGCGGGCATTCCAAATGGTCAACGATTAAACGGCAAAAGGGGGCTAAGGATGCGGCCCGCGGGGCGTTGTTTACCAAACTTGGCAATAACATTGCCATTGCAGCGCGAGGCGGTGCTGATCCCGACACAAATTTTGCCTTGCGTCTGGCGGTAGACAAAGCCAAAGTCTCCAACATGCCTACCGCCAACATCCAGCGTTCCATTGATCGCGGCAGCGGCAAGCTTGGCGGTGAACAGATCCAGGAAGTTATGTACGAGGGCTACGGCCCCGGCGGCGTGGCTATCTTGGTAGAGTGCGCCACCGACAACCTCAACCGTACCTATCCGGAGGTCAAACTTGCCTTCAGTAAGCATGGCGGCAATATTGCCGAAAAAGGCGCCGTGGCTTTCCAGTTCGACCGCAAAGGCATGGTTCGCGTCAAAGGCGCCGGCGATGAGGTATTGATGCAGGCAATAGATGCAGGCGCCGACGATGTACATGAAGAAACGGGTGAAGCCGGCGAAGCCGAATCGGTCATTTATACCGATCCCAAGGAACTTGCTAAAGTCCGTGACACACTCAAAGCAGCTGGTCTGCAGATTTCG
>JBGTNV010000087.1:0-3179 GCA_041742875.1 Saccharimonadales bacterium (SeqCode)
GGTAGTATGAGTTACCGCGTTACGCATGGCAGCTAGATCATGGCCATAGTCAGCAGCCGGGACGATGATATTTGCAGCGCCGACCGATTGCGTGGCGATTTGGTAGATTGCAAAGGCATATTGTGACGAAACTGCCGAGGAGCCGGTGTCCAAAAAGGTGCGTGCGGCAAGATCAAGCACATCGTTAGAGCCGTTTCCCAATACAATCTGACCGGGTTGAACAGCATGATGTGCAGCGATAGCATGGATGAGCTCGTACTGATCCGGGTACCGGTGGCCGCCGCTTAAAGATTGCCGGATAGCCGCGGCAGCCTTCGGGCTCATTCCGCACGGATTCTCGTTCGAAGCAAGTTTAATGACAGCGCCGGGTTGCAGACCATGTTGCCTTGCCACGACTACTATCGGAGTACCCGGCCGGTAGGCGACAAGGTCGCAGACGTATGACTGGGCTTGTGTCTTCAAAGTTTTCTTCATAACTATCGCACCTTTGGATATGACCCGAGGATCTTGCTGTAGGCAGCGTGTTTACGCAGTGTAGTCAGTGCCCGCTGTAGTTCCGCGTCATCCCGGTGTCCGTCTAAGTCCATGAAAAATACGTACTGCCAGGGCTCATCGCGCACCGGACGTGATTCCAATTTAGTCATATTGATACGGGCATCCGCAAATACAGCCAGCAGCCGGTGCAGGGAGCCCGGCTCATTCGAGACCGAGCAGAGCAGCGAAGTCCTGTCGTTTCCGGTCGGCTGGGTTTTAACCGGTCCGAGTACGAGAAACCGCGTTGAATTTGACGATTCATCTTCTATATTGTGAGCAAGGATAGGCAGCTCGTAAGTTGCCGCAGCCAGTTCTCCGGCTATAGCTCCTGCGTCCGGGTGATTTTGCGCCCAAACGGCAGCTTGGGCATTGCTCGTCATACTGTGTAACCGGGCATTCGGCAGGTTGTGTTGCAGCCAACGCCGGCACTGCGCCAAGGCTTGCGGATGGGCAGCAACTTCTGTTACGTCCTTGGTACCTGCAGCCAATGAAAGTAGTTGGTGACGGATTGGCAGGACAACTTCACCACATATACTGAGCGATGTCGTCCGCAGTAGATCCAGCGTCTGGCCAACCGGACCCTCAACGGAATTCTCAACCGGCACGACTGCTACCGAAGCCAAATCTTTCTCGACAGCCAGTATTACTTCGTCGATACCGCCATGCGGCATGTAGTCACAGGCAGCGCCGAGGTGTCTCCGGGCGGCCTGCTCACTATAAGTACCGGCAGGGCCTAAGTAGGCAACGGTGAGCTGGCGCTGGATAGCGCGGCAAGCTGAAATAATTTCAGAGAATATTGCGCGTATATCTTCGTTGCGAAGCGGTCCTGAATTCAGAGCTTCTAAACGTGCAAGTATGGCAGCTTCCCGGCCAGGCACGTATACGTCAGCAGTACCTTTTCTCACACCTACCTCCCGAGCGATCCGAGCACGCTCGTTGAGAAGTGTGACTAAGGCTAGATTGATCTCATCAATCCGTGCGCGCAGCTGGTCTACCGTAGGTTTGTCTGCCATACTTAAAGCTTTTATTACGGGGCTATTTGCTGTTCTTGGCGATAATGGCTTCGGTGACGTGGGACGGAACATCAGCGTAGTGGTCGAGTTCCATGCTGGAACTAGCCCGGCCTTGCGTGGAGCTGCGCAGGTTAGTGGTGTAGCCGAACATTTCACCCAACGGCACAAATGCAGTAATCTCCTTGATGCCGGCGGGCAGGTCCTCCATAGACTCTATACGGCCGCGCTTGCTGTTAAGGTCGCCGATGACGTCGCCCATGAACTGCTCCGGTGTTACCACAACTACTTTCATGATTGGCTCCAGCAAGACCGGGTTGGCTTTCTTGACCCCATCCTGGACTGCTATCGAGCCGGCGATCTTGAAGGCCATTTCGCTGGAGTCGACGTCATGGTAGCTGCCATCGTACAGTTCGGCCTTGACATCCACTACCGGGAAACCGGCCAAAACACCATTACTCAAAGCTTCGACAATACCTTGCTCTACCGGCTTAATGTACTCAGCCGGTACGACGCCGCCCTTGATGGAGTTGATAAACTCGAAACCTTTGCCCTGTTCGTTTTGCGACAAACGCAGCCAGACATCACCGTACTGGCCACGGCCGCCGCTTTGCCTGACGTATTTGCCCTGTACTTCGACGCCGTCTTTGCGGATTGTTTCACGGTACGCCACCTGCGGCTGGCCGATATTGGCTTCGACGTTGAATTCACGCTTCATGCGGTCAACCAGGATTTCTAAGTGCAACTCACCCATGCCGGAGATGATAGTCTGTCCTGTTTCGTGGTCAACATGAATCCGAAAGGTCGGATCCTCTTCTGCCAGGCGCTGTAATGCCGTTGACATCTTTTCCTGATCAGCTTTGGTTTTCGGTTCGATGGCAATACTGACCGGAGGTTCCGGGAAGGTAATACTTTCCAAGACAATGGGATTGTTCAGGTCACAGAGCGTATTACCGGTAGTCGTACCCTTCAGGCCGACGATTGCGGCAATGTCGCCGGCACCGACTTCAGTAACATCGGCACGCTTGTCCGCCTGGAGACGGACAATACGGCCTACCCGCTCTTTTTCACCTGACGAACTGTTCAGCACATACGAACCGGAACCTAGCTTGCCGGAATACACCCGGAAATACGCCAGCTTGCCGACAAACGGATCAGTCGTAATTTTAAACGCCAGTGCCGAAAACGGCTCTGTTTCGGATGGTTTGCGTTCAATCTCGTCACCGGTCTTCGGATGCGTGCCCCAAGTAGAGCCCTTATCGAGCGGGCTTGGCAGGTAATCGTTTACCATGTCAAGGACTTTTTCTACGATCACACCCCGGCCGTCACCGCCAGTTACGGCGTAAAACCGGCCGGACAGGACGGCGGCCCGGATTGCTTGCTTGATTTCCTCGACCGATAGACCTTCTTCGCCAACCTCAAAGTATTTTTCCAGCGTAGCTTCGTCTTCGGCAACAGCATTTTCGATAAGCAGGCTGCGGTAACGCTTGACCTGATCCATCATGTCGGCCGGGATTTCAGACTCAACCAGCGCTTTGTCGGTGAACTCCTTGTAGGTATACGCTTTCATCTCTACGAGATCAACAATGCCGTTAATCGACTGTTCAAAGCCAATCGGCAAATGGACCGGAAAAG
>JBGTNV010000088.1:0-5598 GCA_041742875.1 Saccharimonadales bacterium (SeqCode)
GTAGATGCGCCACACACCAACTTCCTGCAAAATACGGGTACATTGGCATAAGAGATCGTACGCATAGCCCTGTCCGCGTTTTTCAGGCAACACGCCGATATAGTAAATTGTTGCTTCTTCGAGTCTATCTTTTTGGCAATCTGGGTAGATTACCGGTTGCACAAACCCAACAAGCTCATCATTGCTATCATAGGCAAGCTGCCACCACGACAACTCATAACCAAAATACGCCTTCGCACTGCGCACAAAAGCCTTCGCTGCTGCAGCAGCGCCAACTTCTGCCACTTCTTTTTGGTCGCCTCGATCGAGTGAACTTGCCATCACTTGACCTACAGCATTAATGAGAGTAGCCATTGAATCATTATCGACAGCGTAGAAGTCCAGACGCGTCGGCACCTCCATTGTCGCCTTTGGTTCGTTCCATACGTATACAACTTTTTTGTATTCTTCCATGTTGTACCTTAAGTATAGTGCGCACAAATCGCTTCAACCACTATGGGTTTTCATACTGGGCTAATAGAGAAATTATCTTATGGACCCTTAACTTTAGTTTCCGGTAAAAGATAAGCAAAGGTAGTGAAGAAATGACAAACGGCGGCTGCTAGTTCACACTTAAGGTTGACGAGCCAAAAGGGGTGAACAATGACAACCGCCGTCGAGACAACTATAACAGCAATCATCTACATCGTCCAAGTGGTACCGATAGGCACAAACATCAGCCTGGTGCGGCTGCTGTGGGCGATGATGAACGGGTCGTTTCTGAGCAGCCGGGGTGCGGTGCATAGTGCCTTATCGCTGAACGCATGGAGTGACGCTGAGATCCGTCGCAGCTGGTCAGCGTTGCGGTATGGGTCGTGGTGCATCAACGAGTTGCTGTCATATTGGCATCTGCATGTGGCGGCCACGAATGCATGGCAGGTGCGTCGCTATGGTGGCTATCGGGTCAAAAGTATCGACATCACCGGATTTTTTCGGCCGCACCTGCAGGGCAAAGCCACGCAGCACTATTCAGCGCTGGCGCAACGCACCTTGCCCGCCATGGTATTGGGTGTGCTGATTACCAGCGGCCAAATCAAGAGCAAGCGCCTGCCCCGCTTGGACCAGATTGTGCGTTGTGCAGTCGGGATGAGCGAAGCGGACTTCAAATCGCATCTGCTCACCAAGGCCCAGGAGACCTTTCTGCCCGATGAGATAGCCGTTGTCGATGCGGGCTTTGGCTTGCCCGCATTGCAGGAGGCGGAGCTACACCGCTATGTCGCCCGAGTGGCTGTCAACTGCACGGCACGCAAGAATGTCCTGCCCGTCTACAAAGGCCGCGGCGCACCACCCAAGTATGGAGAGCTGATTCGTCCGCTGGCGCGTAAGCGACTTGAGAACGTCATCGCCGCCAGCGAGCCTGAAGAAACGGGCTCTTTCGAGTTTCAAGGACGCACCATCCGCTATCACGTCTGGCACAATCTGGTCACGCCCGACACCAAAGTCGCACACGACAACCCAACCTTTTCTATCTTTGTCTTCTTTGACCCGCACTACAAGAAGCCGCTCGTTCTGGCAACCGATATGGCACACCTCCACGCTGAATCTATCTATCTCATCTACCGCGACCGCTGGCCCGTGGAGCATCCCCCTCTGGCCGCCAAGCAGATGATTGGTCTGCATCGACAGTTCGTTTCCGCCGAGCAATCCTGCTTTCGTCTGCCTGAACTGGCTCTGCTCGCTGGCAATGTCCTAACCCATTGTGCTGCCATTTTGCCTCCGGCTCCCTCTGGCTTTTGGGACCGTACGCCCAAAGCCACACCGGGACGCTTGCGCAGGCAACTCAGCAAGGCTCTTTTTCCGAACTTAGCCGACTTGGACCCGCTCCTTCGGAAAAAGAATTCACTTTTTCAGCATTTACCCAGTGGCGCAGCCGCGCCACGCTCTCAGAACCCCCCTTCTGACGCCCTTTTTACCCGAAACTAAAGCTTAACTTGCTTTAGCTTGTCCCATAGTATACACTAAGCAAGTAGATGTCAATTAAATGCTTTAATTAAGTGCTATCGACCGAGGTAATCATGCAGTCCATACCACGTATCATGCCAGTATCTGATTTACGAACTAAACACAAAGAAATGTTCGGCACACTGAACGAAGGGCCGATTGTACTGGCTCAGCGAAGCAAGCCAGCAGCGGTTCTTGTTTCTGTTAAGCAATGGAGCGATACTGCCGAGGAGTTAAAGCGGTTACAGCGCATCATCGAAGGGGATGCGGCACTGGCCAGAATGGAAGCTGGCGATTATGTAACCGAAGAAGAGTACGAACAGATTTTGCAGGAGAATGGCCTTGACTAGCCGATATACGCTTCACTATGATCGGCTGATAGTGCAAAAGTTAGTTGCTCTAGGAGAGCCAGGGAGACCAGTACGGCAAGCAATACGTGACTTGGCAATAGAGCCAAGACCCGATAGTGCTAGAACCGTTGAAGAGCGTACCGGCAACTACGAACTGTTTATTGTTGGATATTGGGTAGCGTATAGAGTAGACGACAACGCAAGGATAATCCGGATTATTGCCATAACTGAACCTTCTTAACCGTAAGGCGCGGGATGCAGGTGTCATTACCACCTACACCCTGCTAAATCACGACCATGACAGAGACATGGACGGACCTGGGGCGCATCTGATGATATAATGGTTCTGTGTCTCCCCACAAGGAATACAATCCCTATCAACTGCCCTTTATCTTTGAACCCGGAGACCATCCCAAAGTGGGGGCTACCTCTGGTAATCAGAGCGGTTGGGGTAGAATTTTCATGGCATTTGTTGAAGCGAATCGCCGCTCATAAAGAGGTAAATGTCCTGCGCCAAATAGCTTGCCCCCGTTTTGGGATGGTCTCGTCATAGCCCTGTTCATAGAGGTCAATAATCTCGGTCTTGTGAGAGGGTTTCATGCCTTGGTCAAAGTAGTAGCCTTTGGTGGGCAGGGCTTTACCGGTTTGGGTACGCGCGGTCTTGAGCAAGTGGCTGACCTGAGATGGAGTCGAGCCGAACAGCATGGCCAAGTCGGCGACGGTGACCAAAACGGGCCCCTTGGGATGGGTTTGGCCATGCGCAATGAAGCGCACGATGCGGCGGCTGAGCAGCTGTTGGCGTTCGGCTTTGGTATCAGGATGGGTCGCCATCCAGTCGATATCCTCGGCAATGAGGAAAGGCCAGGCAAGGGTCTCGGTAGGCAGGTCGCCCGCATCTTGTCCGGGAAAGGCTTTGCTGCCGACCGCTTTGGTGGCGGTGAAGAGAATCCAACCCGGTTCCAGATAGTCGGGTTTGGGAAAGAAGCGGTCGACCAGAGCCTGAATGTCTTGCGCCATCAGCGTGAGCATGCGCTTGGATTTGAGAAAGCCATAGTTCTGCTCCATTTCATGGATGAAGGCGGCCTGAAAGGTGCGTTTCTGACTGCCCACATAAGCTTGGTGGCTCACGGACTCCTCCTTTTTTTCGCAGGGGTAGCGCGCTGAACGCGGGCCAGTTGCTCGGTCAGTCGGGTGCGGCTGACGGCATCATCACACGCCTGATAGACGGCTAGATAGTCGTCGATTAAGGCCACGCCACACTGGGTCAGATGGGCGACTTCCGTGTTGGCAAAGCCGGCTTGGGGGTTTTTGCATATATGCAAAAACCCCCGGCTTGGTGCAGTTCGACGACCCGCAGGAAGGTCTGAATGTAGCGACGAATCGAAACCACCGAATGCTTGGTGCTGCGTTCCAACTGGTCATAGGTTTCGCCCTGTAACCAGCGCCGGATGATGAGGGCCTTGTGACTCTGTCCACGACCGATGCCACACATCGTCCCGCGGAGCGGCAGCCAGACCCCCTGGGCTTGGAGCGCTTTGCAGTCACGCTTGATGGTCCGCACATCTACATGCAGGGCACGGGACAGGTCTTCCTGGCTCGCCAGGGTTCCTTGCTCGACGGCTTCTCCCAGCAGACGCTGGATGCGCACCCGCCGCAGGACGATGCGGCCGTGTTTCGACAGCACATCCTGATCTTCAACACCCGCATCCACCGTCCAACAGACCGGATGGGTTGCTATTTCACGCAACGCTCGTCCATGACCCGCATCCCGCCGGACTAGGTAGACACGGATTTGACCGACTCCCACTTCATCCGGGCCGCTACGCAGCGCCGCTTGCGCTTCTTCGACGATGGCTTGGGCGATGCGCGGCGCAAACTCGAATTCTTGTTCTAGTTTCGTCCGCAGATGGCCCTCGCTGCTTTTGGCAACTTCCCGTTTACTTCGTGTTGTTGTTTTCATTAGTCACCCTTTCTTGGCGGGGGTTTTTGACCCCTAGTTTACCTTAGGGTGACATATGTCACTATCTAGGTTATAATTTTGTTCTCCATTGCCACATTTTTTCTTACCGAAGGTAAAATTCCCGAGGAGGGCGAGATGGCTGCGTATTTTGTGGTTAATCTGACCGTCAATGATCCCGAAATGTTTGAGCAGTATCGTTCTACTGTCGCTCCGCTTGTCATGAACAGCGGTGGCAAATATCTTGTTGCAGATTTTGAACCGATAGACCTAGACGGTAAGTCACGCCCGGGGCTGGCTGTCGTCGAATTTGAGTCGGTTGAGGCGGCACAGCGTTTTTATAACTCTCCAGAATACCAAGCGGTTGTTGGGTTACGCCTCTCATCAACGGAGGGTTGGCTACGCCTTGCACCTCAGTTTACGATGCCTACCACTTAAGCTTTACCATGATTTTGTTGACTCCCTCTTTGCTCAGTCATGAAAAGGTATTTGCGACAGAAACCTACGGGAATGCAAACCAAACCACCTTCACAATCGTAGGTTTCTGTTCAAATGCGCCTGCTGATCCAACGGTCAATTTTTTTCATATCCTCACCAGCTCCACCATCTCAACCGTCACGTCATCACTCCTGCGGTCGTAGAGCTTGGTGGTTTTCACATCCGCATGGTTTGCCATGCGCTGGGCATCCTCAAGTGCTCCCCCATTCTCCAAAAACACCGTTATGCCCGTTCCTCTGAACGTGTGGTTGCAGATATTTTCAGGAAGCTGGGGGTTTTGTAGGGTAGGCGGCCAACGAGCAGCAAAACCTGCTTTTTCAACCGCCCCCCTCCGAACGACGCATGACCGTTTCCGTATCACGTCGCTCTCCAGTAAGTGTTAATTCAGTTTGGAGTCGTCATAAGTGCTGACTATCTTCATGTATTTCTGAGTTTCTAGCATCACGCTTACCTCATAAATTCCATGAGATTCACTTACCTACAACCCTTCGCCAGTCACCTACTTTCCCAGGGTAGGTGAGTTTGTATGTGGATGGCTTTCCCGTCCTCGGACTATTACGGTTGTTCCGTGACCTTAAGCCTCTCGACACTTAGGCCATCCCGTGTTCCGTGCGAGTTGAACGTGTCTAGACTGGTTTAGGTACGCCATTCATGTCCTTCATCCCTTTCGCTAAGGGATGCTCTTGTTAGGTGTCACTCGGCATAACTATGCAAAATTTATCCCGATAACAAGATACAGGTAATTTCAACGGGTCTTCCTGTAGACGGAGGGTTGCATCGCTGGACATTAGCGTTCAAGTAATCCAACCTTTA
>JBGTNV010000089.1:0-3923 GCA_041742875.1 Saccharimonadales bacterium (SeqCode)
TGAAAGGCATCTCAGATATCGAGCTGTCGCAGGATGCCAAGCGCCTGTTTGCAGACGCAAACGTCGCCAATGATGAGAAACGGGTAATTTTAACCAAACTTTTTGAAAAGATCAGCCTAAAAGACAGCGCCATATCTGTTACATACACCAAGCTGGCACAGGCTATCGCATTCAAAAGTGGTCAAACAAGGGAGATTTTAGGCTATGCGCAATAACACTAACCAAACCAACCAAAAAGACCCCGATAACGGGGGTCTCAATGGCAACTGGGACGTCCCAGAAGCAATTCGTCTTCTATGGTGGGGATGAAAGGACTCGAACCTTCACGCCTTGCGGCACTAGCTCCTAAGGCTAGCGTGTCTACCAATTCCACCACATCCCCGTACAGTATCCGTCTTTAACCATGCAGCGCCCCGGCATTGAGCTGTTCGTAGTGTTGACTGAGGTTTATTATATCTGAAAGTTGCATAGGAGTCATGAATTTTTGGCGGTGCCAGCATGTTCATGCCATAATGGTATCCAAGTATGAGAGCCGGATAATGGGAGAAAGCAAGCGAAAACGGTTACAAGCCGCAGACGGACAGAAGACCGGCGGTACGCGCACAGCTGCGCGGCGTTCAATGAAAGTAGCCCGAGGCAAATCCAAGGCATCTAAAGCCTCTAAGACCTCCAAGGCCGGACAAAAAGCGGCGTATACTCCACCCCTAGTTTCCCTGCTGCCCCTGATTTCTCGGCTGCCCCGGCCATTCCAGTCGTCCGGGCTGGAACCTTTAAAGCAGAGCGACCTGCCGCCTATCAGACAAACCGGCAGCTGGGCGCTGGTAAATCCAAGCGTAACACTGTGGTTCCGGAACTATAATACGTGCATAGTAGTGCTCATCCTGCCAACGCTGCTAATACTGCTCGGCTCGCTGTTAGCTCCGGATCTTACCAAAATTAATAACAAAACACTCAGCGGAGTGCTGATAGCCACAATTGGATTTGGCTGGCTACTGCTGAACGTACCGGTATCGTATTACCTGCAGCTGAAGGCTATACACGGCGAGCGGCCGGGCGTCAGGGAATGTTATAGTCGGGGCCTGAGCTATATATTCCGGTTAATTGGATTGGGTGCGATGATGACGCTATTCGTGACGGCCGGACTTTTACTCTTTATCATCCCGGGAATCATCCTGATACGACGCTATATACTCGCACCGTTTTATCTTATGGACCAGGATCTGGGCATACGCGAAGCCATGAGGCGCAGTGCGGTCGACTCCAAACCGGTGTCAATGTATATATGGGGCGTTCTCGGTGTGTCAATCGCCATCATCCTTGGCAGTACGACACTTTTTACCCAGATATTCCCGCCGCTGGGTTCCATCATTGGCGCATTTGTCACCAGCTTGTACGTATTTGCTCCGGCTTTGCGGTATAAGGAAGTGGCCCTACGGGAAAATGCTATTGAGAGTTCTATCGATACGCCCGCTAGCGATGTTAGCGATGAGGGCTAAAGCCCCTGGTTCAGGGCAATCAAACAGCGCTGGCTAGCGGTAAAAAACGAGCTGCGCGTCGCCATAGTTTTTCTGTTCCACAACGTCGAAACCCTCAATAACCGGCGCATCTATTTTGCCGGGCCAGTCGAGGATATACAGGCCGTCCGGGCGGACATGCCGTTTCAATTTCTGCACCACCGAGAGCTGAAGATCGTTGTAGGGCGGTGCCGATATGACAAGATCGAACTGGCGTTTCGGGTTATTGTCACTCCAACCGGAGCAATTGGCCTGCGTAAGCTTCGCCTGACGCTCCAACCCAAGACTCTTGATGCTAGCGGCGATTGCCCGTTGAGCCGGTTTATCGATTTCTATTAGCACTGCCGACGCCGCGCCGCGGCTGATAGCCTCGAAGCTGATAGCGCCGGAACCCGCAAAGGCATCTAATACCGTAAGGTCTTCGATATCCCCTAACGTATTAAACATCGCGCCGCGTACCCGGTCACTAATAGGATGGGTCCGGTTTGACCGCGGAGAACCAAAGCTGCGGCCGCCCAACCGGCCGGCAATAATCCTCATTTTTCAACCCCAACAGCTGGCCTGGGAGGCATGCACATGAGTGCAGTTCGGGATGGAAATCGAGCAGCGGACGGAAGCGTACGTCTCTGACGGAGTACCGTACGGTGGAGGAGCAGCGGAGATTTACGCCCGAAATGTGCCATGTGCATGCCTCCCAGCTCCTACCGCCCCAACTTCTGGCCGTGGGCTTCGTAGGCAGCTCTATACCATACCAGGGTCACGGCCTTAATGATGACCGGCACCAGATACTGGCGCACCTGGCGTGCCAGACCGATAGTCCAACCGCTCTTGTAGAATTTTTCATACAGTCCAAGGACAGCAATCTCTTTGGCAGTCAAGCGAAAATATTCTTGTAGTGAGTGATGCTGCATTTCGATCATTTCGGCACCGCTAGGCTGGGTGGCACGGCTCAGCGGCATAGTCAGCAGAATAGTCGAGACACCCCATTCAAAGGCGTAATGGGTAGTAAACAGCCCTTTCGGGCCCCACATTTTCCAGTTATTGCTGACGGTCTGGCCGGGAGTGTTGCCCGGCAGGACGAGTTTGTCTTTTAAGGTTTTGCGTGTTTCTTTGCCTAATCCGCCGCGAAGTTCGTCAAGTTTAGCTTCATACGGGTAATGGTGAGCCGGCGTTAGGCCGTCGACCACCGCATGTGCCAGCCAGGCAGCTTCGAAAGACGCCACGACTTCGTCGTCATGTACCAGCGCCGCAATGAGATTGTCGTAATGCGCCTGGATGAGTTCCACGAGCACCATGTCCGAGTCGTCGAAGGGGTCAAAATAATGCCATGGTTCGTCGATGGCCGGACTTTTACGTTTGATAGCGTCAGGTCCGTTGTGGCCTTCGAAATGCAGGATACGGCGAGCCGACGGGAACTGCACGCCGTCGGGCAGAAGTTCTTCAAGGTGCTTACGGGCTTTGCGGTCAATTTTTTGGTGCGCGCCGAGGATGCGGCCGGAGGCAACGGTGAGCGTGGAACCGGAATACATCAGTTCGCCCTTTCGTTTATACGTTCAATGTGGCATTCGTTTCAGATTTCAATTCAAACTATTTACCGCCTGCAAGCGAGCCACACGGCGGGTTAATTCCTTATATTGTAGCAAATCCTCATCGCGGCTAATAAAGCTTTCGGCTGCCCGGCGGGCATCTGCCAACAAACGGGTATCAGACAGTTGTGCTACGCGCAGATCGAGCTGGCCATGCTGGGCCCGGCCATAGATGGCACCGGGCCCGCGCAGACGCATATCGAGTTCCGCCAACCGGAAACCGTCATTGGACTGCTCTAAGACGCGCAAACGCCGGCCCGGCTGGCTTGAGTCGCTCGTCATAAGGTAACAATACCCCTGCTGCCGGCCCCGGCCGACCCGGCCGCGTAGCTGGTGGACCTGGGCCAGGCCAAAGCGCTCGGCAGCCTCAATCAGCATAATACTGGCGTTCGGCACGTCAACCCCGACTTCTATCACGGTAGTACTCACCAAAATATCAAGTTTATGTGCCACGAACTGCTCCATAACGGTATTTTTTTCGTCAGCCTTCATTTTGCCGTGCAACAGGCCGATACGCCATTGCCGGAAATCATGTTTGCTGAATTGCTCAAATACTTTTTCAACCGAATTGACATCGAGCGAGGCAGATTCGGTAATGAGCGGACAGACAACAAACATCTGGCGGCCTTGTTGCAGCTCTTTGGTAATCGCCCGGTTCAGTTGATCCCGGCTATTTGGTGAACAAACCTTGGTAATAATCGGTTGGCGGCCAGCCGGTTTAGTGTCCAATATCGATATGTCCAGCTCGCCGTACAGCGTCAGCGCTAACGAGCGCGGGATCGGCGTAGCAGTCAGGCTGAGTACATGGGGCATATGGCCGGCT
>JBGTNV010000090.1:0-6102 GCA_041742875.1 Saccharimonadales bacterium (SeqCode)
AGCGGTGGCTCATGGGTTGCAAACCAAACCCGTTCGATCTTCTTTATCAGGTAGGGATCGTAGCGCAGGAATTGCCTCGCCACGCGGACCGCATCATCGGGCGTGGCGAGTTGTCCAATCAGTTGATTGCCCATGCCCATCAGCAGATTTTGAATCTGTTCCTCCACTTGAAAGAGGCCTTGGTGCGCAATGACTGTGTTTACACCATAATTTCTGCTGAGGCGACTAATCAACTCTTCTAAATCCTCCGCCAAAAGTGGGCTACCACTCTGGCTGCGTTGCCCCAGCATGGCGGTAATTTCATCCAGGATTAACATTACCTCTTTCCCGCGGCCGGCCATGCCTCGATGTTTGATGGCATCCATCAAACCTTTCAAGTGCCAGACCATATCAAATTGTAGGTGATCGGGATCAAGTTGGTGGCGATAGTCAATCAGCACCACTTTGTTCTGGTTGATCAGTTTTTTCCAGTTCAGGCGATTTTTCTTCCCTGCATAGGTGGCCATGCGGGTCGGGTCAGCCAGAAACGGCAAGAGTTTGTTTTTAAAACTGCCGGTTTTCTTTTCCCGCTGGCCGGACGAAGAAGGGTCTATGAGTCCTCGGAAATACTCGACGGCTGGCTGTAATTCCGGGTAATCACTCAGCACCTGTCGCAGTTGGGCTTTGTATTTAGCAGGATGGTCGATTAGATCGGCAACAAAATCGAGTTGTTGGCCTAACGCTGCGGCAATTTCACCGGCATAAATGGCACATTCATAGAGACTGTTCCAACCCAGAATAGGCGCACTCGTGAGGTCTGGATCAATGCGTTTGAGAATAGAGGGAAAGCGATTGGCTATCTCAAAGAAGGTCTCCTTGTTGCTCAGCCGATAATAGAGCGGGGCGGGAAACAGTGAATCCTTGGCGCCGGCGTCAATATAGACAATGCGTTGCCAGAGCGATTCTTGCTGTTCTGGTGGTAACCGCAGGATTTTATCGAACAATGTATCCACCACTCCACCACTGGGATCAAAGATAACGGCTGGTTTTCCTGCCACCAGCTGCGTCCAGGCAAAGACACGACCGAGGAGCCGCGACTTGCCTGTCCCTACCCCTGCCACGATGTGAGTCGTTTGTTTGAGGGCCCCATTTGAAATGAACTGATACTGTTCAAGGATACCCTGCGCCTGATCAGCATCCACGGTCACACCTGATGGTAATGTAACTTGATCTAACGTAGATACCACTTGTCTCGTGATGGCTGTGGTTTGGTTACGCATGAGTGTGCTCCTATAGAAAAATAGAGAATCACGGCGTACAATAAAAATGGTTGAGAAGTAGACCCGAAAGCCTACTTCTCAATTTTACGGCAACGGAGTCATGGAATTCGCAGAGATTAAGCGGAGGCCTGGTGATAGCCGTTGAAGGTATACACATTCTTGGTGGCTGGCGTCTTATTCACCGCTTCAGGCTGTAGAGCAGCCTGTTGCTGTTGTAAGACTTGCAGACACGCGAGAAGCACTGTCAGCGGCCAGTTACTCTCTTTTTCGCACGTGTAGACACTGGTGACGACCAGATTTTCACCCGACTTGATGAAATGTCCACAATCCAGGTGTAAGCCTTCTTGGGCCTTGACGGTGTAGCGTTTGACTTGAGACATAGGATTCACCTGCCTTTCTGGATGTGTTTTCCTACGCTCAATCACTCGTGGTAGCGCTTTGTTTTGTTTTTTCCCAAAGCACCAGTGCCAGAGTCGATACAACAGCGATGGATTCGCCTGCTGTGCTTGCTGCTGCGCCTCAAGGCTGGCTTTAATTGCTTGCGGCAAGCAGGCCATATCCTCCTGACACACGGACATCATTACCTTGTAAGCTTTCCCTTTTGCGGTTGTATGACCACACGTCAGCTTGGTCTCTCGTCTTGGCTGCCATTCATAGATGTAGAACATAGGTAGCATGTAACTGATAACAACTGCCCAGAGGCGGTCAGACTTAGGCCATATTCTGTTGATTGGCCTGGAACAGATCATCGAGCACGCCTTGTGTGTGATGACCTTTTTCCACTGACTCGTCGTAGAAGGTCAGCATCGGTGCGCCCCACACGGGCTGGTTGGCCGCATCGCGGGTGAACGGTTCTACCAACTGCGCACTGTGCGTGTTGGCTGCGTTGCGCCCGATGAGCACAAGCCCCTCTTGTCGGCTTGGATGTTGACTGGGCCGAAAGCGCAGCGCCGCGGGCGCTTCCTGCGCCCAAACCATCCACGCTTCCGTCAGCATGATCGCTTCCCGGATGTGCTGGCCACGCCGCCGGAATTGGGTGCCGATCTGGGCAAAGTAGGCCTGCTTCTGCTCAGGTGTCTCAGGTAGATCCCTAAGCTCGAGGATGAGCGGTGCCTTCGCCCCTACATTGATGAGGAGCACGGGCACGAGAAACCCATCTTTCTCCCGATTTTGGTGGGCCACCAGGAGCAGTTGCCCCATCCTCCCTATTGTCAGAATCGAAACGGTGTTCATGTGTATTCACTCTCCTTTCTGATAGCTCAACTGATAAATAGTTGTAGACAAGTACCCTGCGTCTTGTCCACAAGCCTTACCACTTGACTGAATCAAAAAGAAGGTCTACCCCATGACGAACCCATACCTAATCGTTCTGCAAAAACCGGTACCGTTGTCGCACAAATTATGGAGGGTGCAGAGGTGAATCTGCACCCTTGTTGTTCCCATTCACTCCTGGTCAAGTTCGTGCTGACGCTTTAGTTTGGCCTTTAACATCGACAGCCGGCACGGCTGAAAGGAGAGATCCCGTTCGATCGGCAGCCCCCATTTATCACGGGTTTGGCACATTTCCGAGAGGCTAAAGTAGCCTAGTTCGGGAAAGTCACCATCGACATGTTTTTGTCAATTACAAAGCGCGTCAGTTGATCACGAAAAAGCGCGTCACTTGGATGGATAAATAGAAAAAGTGATCATCAAAAAGCGCGTCAATTGATCAGATCGACGCGCGTCACGTTTACCGCGCAGAGCGATGAGTGTCCGGTGACACCAGCTAACGTTGCTAGAGTGAGCATGATTGGCCAACAAAATAGCAGCGGTTGGTCGTCGAACATGGCACCACTTGGTAGAACTCAGCGTAGGATTTTACCTCCTTCCTGGCAGTTGTTGCGGTGAGTCTGTCGCACTTTGTCAAGTAACTGCTTCGCCACGTTGTCAAGTTTTTGCGCAGTCAGGGTTGCCGAGACCCCGACATAGCTGTTGTGTAACTTCGAGTCGGTTTTGAGATAGGCATACCAGTAGAAATCTCGCCGCCGTTTTTCCTGGCGTAGCGTCAAACTGTAATAGGTTGGTCGCCCCAAGGGATAACTGAAGCTAGTTGCAGTTTGCAACCAGAGAAACCAGGCTGGGGTATCCATCTGGATGTCGGTAGCGGAACCGGACAGCCATAAAAGTTGGTTATGCACAACCGGTTTGCCGGCATAAGCCATTTAGGCCTCCTTGCCTGGGCGGCTCGACGTGAGCTCGCCGACACGTTGGCGTTGTTGGCGGAAGCGATAAGACTCCCCCGTAAATTCGATGATATGCGCTTTATGGGTCAAGCGGTCCAGCAGCGCCAGGGTGAGACGCTCATCGCCAAAGATCTGGGTCCAGTCAGCAAACTTGAGATTGGTGGTGATGATGAGCGCCACTCGTTCGTAGAGCGCCGAACAGAATTGGAAAATCAGTTGGGCGCCCGTACTGGTGAATGGAATAAAGCCCAACTCATCCAGCACAATGAGTTGGTGATGGAGCGTAGCCTCGAAGACCTTGGCGAGTCGTTGTTGCTGTTGTGCGGTCATGAGTTCGTTCACCAGCGCCGCCGTATTGTAAAACCGTACACGACAATGTTGGCGACATGCCTCGACCGCCAATCCGGTCGCAATATGCGTTTTTCCCAGACCAGGATTGCCCACCAGGATAATGGGTTCGGCTTTACGAATATATTCACCCTGCGCCAGGTGGAGGATCTTCGCTTGGTTCAAGGCGGGAATGGTGGCGAACTCAAAGTCACCCAACTCTTTGATGACCGGGAATTTGGCTTCTTTGAGTCGGCGCTGGCGGGTGTTGGCTTCGCGCTGGGTCACTTCCTGTTCAGCCAACGCCAACAGATAGCGGCTGTAGCTATGTTGGTTTTGGGCCGCATCGGCGGCAAAAGAAGTGTGGTTCTGAATGAACGTGGTCAGCCCTAAGCGTTTGAGATGGCTTTCGAGCAGTAGGGTTTCAACACTCATGCGCCCCTCCCCAACAACATATCATATTGGGCCAGATTGACGGTTTGTTCGCCGATACCCAGCAGATGCGGATGCATTTGCAAGTCGAGCGCTGTGGGTGCGGTGGCGGGTGTGAGCAATTGGTTGAGGCAGAGACGCACACCATCCGCATGGGCGCACTGGTAGGCTAGCGCTTGCTGGATCGCCTTTTCCACCAGGTCAGCGGGGTGGGTCTGATGGAGTTGGAGAACGGCGATAAATTCACGCACCCCGCGCCCCTCTGGCCATTGTTGTTGCAGGTGCGCCAGCAAGGTTTCATAGACGGGTGGCCACTGCGTCCGCCATTGACGTAGTGGGGTGGCGTGCTCGAAAGCACCAGGTCGCTGCGCCAGTAAGGGCAGATAATGTAGTGGCTCCAGCACATCCTGACAGCGGGCATAGCTGCGCACATGCTGGGCGATGACCTGCCCGGCGCTGACAATTTCAATCTGGAAGGGGTAGGCTTTAAGGACGAGTTGCTTTTGTGCCAGTTTGGCCGGGACGGAATAGCGATTCGTCTCAAACACAACCTGTCCGTAGGGGTTAAGGGTCACTTCATGGCTGGTGCAGCAAGCAAAATCGTCCGGCAAAGAACGGAGCAAAGAGCGTTCGACCGCCCACATCTCGCCGATGGACTGGGGTTGGCGGTCCACGCAACGCCCGTCATCGGCCTGACAGGCAGTCAACAGCCGCTCATTCAGGTCGGTAAAGGTGGCTACCTCGGGTAGGGGCGTCAGAAAGTTGCGCTGCGCATAGCCCACACTGCTTTCTACACCGCCCTTTTCGTGCCCTTCACCGGGCGTGCAGAACCGGCTCTCGAACAGATAATGACTGCGAAAGGTCGTGAACGCTGCCTGCTCTTGGCGATTTCTCCCTTCCAAAATTTTGTGCACGGCGACCTTTAGGTTGTCATAGATGAGGCGCTGCGGCACCCCGCCAAAATGATGAAACGCCGCCACATGACCACTGAAAAAGGCTTCCTGCCGTTGCGTTGGAAAGGCCATGACAAACAGCTTGCGCGAATAGCACAAGCGCATCACGAACAATTGCACCGTAACCCTTTTGCCCCCAAGGAAAACGACTGCCTCCCCCCAATCTACCTGCCCATCTTTCCCAGGCTCAAACGTCAAGGGCAGATAAATTGTGGGTCGTTTCTGTGCTTGTCGCCGCAGGCTCACATACCGCCGCAGGTTCGACTCACTTCCCGTATACCCAGCCTGACGGATGAGTTCATAGATCTTATGGCCCGTATAGCGCTGTTTGCGCGGTTGTTGCTCACTTTGGATGAGTAAGGCATCCACTTGCGATTTGTACTGGCCCAGCACTGGCGCTGGCCTTGCCACCCGCAGCGTATACGGCTGGACACTCGCCTCTGTCACCGCACTGCGGATGGTCCAGTAGCTATGCCGCAATTCGACGGCGATCTGGCGCATACTTTTGCCTTCGATGTAGTAGGCCCGACGGATTCGTTCGCGTTCTTCCACGGTTTTCATTCCCCCTCCGCTATTGTTCATGAATCACTTACCGATTCACAAACTATAGCGCATTGCTTTGGAAGTGACGCGCTTTTTCACGATCTTTTTTCCGCTCTCTGACGCGCTTTTAGATTAGCAAAAACACAAGGAAGACAGTTCGCCGGCGGATTCAAGTCTGTGAGCTGGTGGCCACAAAGCCGCCAGGCGCCAGAGATTGGCTGATTCCAGAGACACCGTTGAAAGCTCACGTCAATGCCGGGGTGAGAATGGGCTAGAAAGGGCCACAGTGGGTGAAGATTGCTCACTGTGGTCTTGTGATTGATAATGACCGTTAGATGAAGTACCCTAAGCGAAATCTCTCCGTCG
>JBGTNV010000091.1:0-2286 GCA_041742875.1 Saccharimonadales bacterium (SeqCode)
TTCAAGATCTCTCCCCGGTCGCTGTTTGTGCATCCTGGTGAGGCGAGAAACTGTTTTCGATGAGGAAGCGTACCTTAATGGTACGCTGACGAGTTGAAAACTGTTTCTCGGCCATCAGGGGTGCAAACAGGCGCGGGGGGAGATCTTGAACAGGCTCTAAGAGCCTGACAAAATCCCCCAGTCCGGCTCTAAGGTTCTGGAATTCGAGGTTTTGGATGGAGGGCCATCGTTCTCCGGGCCTTGTTACTCCCAGGTTATTCCCAGTACACGCCTGAGGTTGTGACGGTGTTTTTCCATGGCCCGGCAGGAACGGAGCCGGCACTAACAAATGCCCAGCTCGTAGTATCGATACCCTGCAATCCCAAGTAGTCACGGACGGCCGGCGAAACATCCAGGCCGGCTTTGGCGCCCCAGGTGTTTTTTGACGGGGCACTGCCGAATACATAATCAACGTCATCTTCTTGGAGCGGACCGACATCCTGCCACTGGGCATAGGCTGTTTTGCCGCCTTTGCTGATTTGAATCCAGGCATTTTTGCACCATGACGTACCGGCACTGGTCACACCGGTGACAGCACTGCAATGGCCGGCGGAGGCTTTCCGTTGGCCGTTGCTGTCGTAATCGTTATACGGCAAAGCAAAATAAAAAGGGTTCTCCAACGGCGTAAAACCGGCTGGCGCATATCCGTTGCGGCTGTTCGGATTGTCGTAGCCGCCGTAGTGCTGCTCCCATTTTTCGTCCCAGGCACTAGGAACGTTCGATATATAGGCATTGCTGGCATCGGCCGTTTCTCCGGCCCAGAAAATCGTCGTAATGATGTTTGTGTGCAAGCCTGCTGGAGCCGGCGGAGGAGCGGATACGGCCGCGGCAGGACTTCCGTAATTGCCGGGCGATACGCCGCCAGCGCCCGCTAAAGCACCGGCCTGACCCGTGCCGGCTATTTTAGGCGGCTGGCCGGCCTGGGACCGCTTGGCATCGGCCGCTAATTTGGCGCTCTCTTTGCTTTTGTTATTGCGCTCATCGCCAGCAGCTCCTGTCGAACTACCTTGAACCGATAAGCTACCGGCCGCCGCATCACCGGCAGGCGCACGCAAGCTGCCCGGACCGCCGCCCGGCAGCACATAGGCTTGAACTGTCAGCCAGCTAGCAGGCACGACAACTAGCACAAGCCCGGCCACAAATATCGCCCGCCGGTGGTTTCTGGCGAGAGACCCAAGCGACTTGGTAAAGCTGACATTGGTTTTTGTTTTTTGAAGCTTACGCTTAGACACATCTCTACACTACCATGTATCCATACCATTAGCAAAAGCTGGAGGGGAGATGTGCAAGAGGTTCTTACAGTTGCGGAGTAATCTCTTCGACGGCCTGCCCGAGGGTTTTGACTGTAACGCCGCTCTGTTTAACGGCGCCTAAGTGGGCATCGAACAATGCCGGGGTGGTTGAATAGGTCGGATCCTCGTTCGTAGTGCCAACTTCATGATAGACGATCACCAGCCAGCTCCTATCTGCGACGGCTTTGTTGACCCAGCCTTGGACATCGGCCGCGGTCGTTGTGCGCTTAATGTTCTGTACCTTGATATTATTGAGGTTGAAGTTGTCGCGCGTATTGTAACCGAGGTCGGTCGAACGGTGGCTGGCATAGTATTTGCGTATTTCAGCAACCGATTGGGTGTTGTAGGCGCCGAATGGCGTGGCAAAGTGCCTGAAGGCCGATGCCGGTACCCCTATTCCCTGCAGGAAGGCACTTGGAATCGTTAACTCGGTTGTCAGCTGCGATGCCGTCAGTTTCGTGACATCCGCATGGCTGCGGGTATGCCAGCCAAGTTCATGGCCGCGAGCATAGAAGTCTTTGATTTGAGCATAGGTCATGTAGCCCGTGTAGCCGCCCATATGGGGTCCGCTGTTCAGGTACTGGGTCGTTACCAGCCCATGCTTCTCCAGCAACGGCAGGCCGTTGGCATAGATAGAGCTCCATCCGTCGTCGAAGGTCAGCGATACGATTGCCCGGTTGAGCTGGGCGGACGGAGCCGGCGTGGCAGAGGCAACCGTCAGGCTGAATGTATCCGACTGGACATAGCCTACTTTATCGACAATGTGGAATACGGTCATACTGGCAGCACCGGCCGGAGCCGTAAACTGCAGGTTCAGTTTTTGCCAACTGGTCTGGCTGGGAGCTGCCGAGCCCATGTAGTAGTACTGTACGGTGCCGTCGGCCATAGTGACCATAGCATTGATTTCGGTTTCTACATTGGATTTATACCACTCAGAATAATTGTAGGCAGTACC
>JBGTNV010000092.1:0-3929 GCA_041742875.1 Saccharimonadales bacterium (SeqCode)
CAGGCACATTGCATGCGTCATTCTTCCAGTACGCGCCAGGTGTAGCTACGGCTACACCTGGCTTACGTGCTTCAGAACAACACACACACTGCACCTAAATCAGCACTACTCATCTGTATTTGCCTAACGGTATTCGGGTTATTACTCAGGGAGTCTTAGCCGGTTTATCGCGCTTCGTCCGGTCCGGCCGCCAACGGGTTTTGAGCTGCTCCCAGCCATCTTTAAACGTTTTGACGAGCCAGGCCCGGACCTTTTCGGCATAGGCAAATTCAGTCGCCAATATAGCGAAACCGGCGAAAATAATAACCCATCCGGGTCCCGGCAACGGCACCAATATAATGCCGATAATTACAGTTACCGTGCCTATAATGAATATCACAACCTGACGTACAAGGGTCGGTACGGACTTCCACCATCGTTTGAGCGTATCCATCCCGATCATTATAACTCGAAAATACTGGAAATAAGACGGAAATTTCCCTATAATGAGCTGGCTTATGGCAGAAACAATTACCGTCAAGGGAGCGAGGGAGCACAACCTCAAAAATATCGACGTGACGATTCCGCGCGAAAAGCTGGTGGTTATCACCGGTTTGAGCGGTTCGGGTAAATCCAGCCTGGCCTTTGATACGATATATGCCGAGGGGCAACGGCGTTATGTTGAGAGTCTGAGCGCCTATGCGCGCCAGTTCCTGGGGTTGATGGAGAAACCGGACGTTGACCAGATCGACGGCCTGAGTCCGGCCATTTCCATAGACCAGAAATCGACCAGCCGTAATCCGCGCAGTACGGTGGCGACGGTTACGGAGATTTATGATTATTTACGATTGCTGTTCGCACGGATCGGCGTGCCGCATTGTCCTGTCTGCGGCCGGGCGGTAGCGCGTCAGACGGCAGCGAATATTATCGAGCAGACGGCTGCCTTGCCGGCTGGAGCCCGCCTGATGATCCTGGCGCCGATTGTGGCAGACAAGAAGGGTGCTTTCGAGCATATCCCGGAGCAGTTTCAGCGCGCCGGCTTTGCCCGTGCCCGGGTCGATGGCGTGGTTTACGCGCTGGACGAATTCCCGGAGCTCGATAAAAATTATAAACACACTATCGATATCATCGTTGACCGGTTGGTCAACGATGACGCGAGCCGCAGCCGTTTGGCGCAGAGCGTCGAGCAGGCGTTGGACATAGCCGAGGGTAAGATGCGTGTTATCAACGCCGATACGAATGAAGCGTTTATCTACAGTTTGCAGTACGCGTGTCTCGAACACCCTGATGTGGCGATACCGGAGCTGGAGCCGCGTACCTTCAGCTTCAACTCACCGCATGGAGCTTGTCCGGTTTGTACCGGCATTGGCTCGCGTATGGAAGTCGATCCTGAGCTGGTACTGCCAAACGGCCGGCTGACAATTGCCGAGGGGGCTATCCGGCCCTTTAACCGGGTCAACAGCGATGCCTGGTACACCAAAAAGATGCAGGCTGTGGCCGACCGCTACGGTTTTTCGCTGCAAGTACCTACCGGCCAGCTGAGCGCCGAAAATATCCAGCGTCTCCTATACGGCACGGACGGCGAAAAATACCGCATTTCGCTTGGCTCGGGCCGTAGTTTTGAGTCGGCCTACGAAGGTGTCATCCCGAATCTTGAGCGGCGATACAAGGACACTGACAGTGACTTTATCCGCCGCGATATCGAGCGCTTCATGCAGGAGCGGCCGTGCTACAAGTGCAAAGGACTGCGTCTGAAACCGGAAGTTCTGGCAGTAACCGTACATGGCCGGTCAATCATGGACGTGTGCCAGCAGTCGATCGACGAAGCGCTCGGCTGGTTTGATGAATTGCACTTGAGCGACCAGGAGCTGCACATCGGCCGTCAGATATTGAAGGAAATCAAAGCCCGGCTGCAATTCCTCCAGGATGTTGGCTTAAACTACCTGACCCTGCTGCGTTCGGCCACGACGCTGTCTGGCGGTGAAGCCCAGCGGATCCGCCTGGCCACCCAAATCGGCTCCGGCTTACAGGGTGTGCTGTATGTGCTCGACGAACCGAGTATCGGCCTGCACCAGCGCGACAACGCCCGGTTGATTCGCACGCTCGAACACCTGCGTAATCTGGGCAACAGCGTGCTGGTTGTCGAACATGACGAAGACACTATCCGTACCTCCGACTACTTAATCGACATCGGTCCCGGCGCCGGCGTCCATGGCGGCCATGTCGTGGCCAGCGGCTCGCCGGCCGAGGTTGCCAAATCCAAGGACAGCATCACCGGCCAGTATTTATCGGGCAAACTAAAGATCGCCGTACCGAAAAAACGGCGGCCGGGTAACGGTATGTCGTTGGTTATCAAAAATGCCCGCGAAAACAACCTGCAGAACATCGACGCGACAATTCCCCTCGGTAAATTGGTTGTAGTGAGCGGGGTTTCCGGTTCCGGCAAATCCAGCCTGATTAACGACATCCTGGCCAGGGAGCTGCAGGCTCGTCTGATGCGCGCCAGCACCGTGCCGGGCCGCCATGACGACATTGAGGGTATCCAGCAGCTCGACAAAGCCATAATCATAGACCAGTCGCCAATCGGCCGCACGCCGCGCTCCAACCCGGCTACCTATACCGGCCTGTTTACGCCAATCCGTGAACTGTTCGCGCAGACGCCGGAAGCCAAACTGCGCGGTTATTTGCCCGGCCGTTTTAGTTTTAATGTCCGCGGCGGCCGCTGCGAAAACTGCACCGGCGACGGTATTATCAAAATCGAAATGCACTTTCTGCCGGACGTGTACGTGCCGTGCGAAGTCTGCCACGGTAAGCGCTACAACCGCGAAGCCCTGGAAATCCGTTTTAAAGGCAAAACCATCAGCGACGTTCTGGAAATGACCTGTGAGCAAGCCCTCGGATTCTTCGAAAAGATTCCCTCGGTGGCCCGTAAACTCCAGACATTGGTTGATGTCGGTATCGGCTACGTACGCTTAGGCCAGCCGGCGACAACCCTCTCCGGCGGCGAAGCCCAGCGTATCAAATTATCGACCGAACTTTCCCGCCGAGCCACCGGCCGCACGCTCTACATACTGGACGAGCCGACCACCGGCCTGCATATGGCCGATGTCGATAAACTATTGCATATGTTGCACGCCCTGGTGGATAGCGGCAACAGCATGATTGTTATCGAACACAACCTCGATGTCATTAAGAACGCAGACTGGCTTATCGACATGGGTCCCGAGGGCGGTAACGGCGGCGGTCTGGTCATTGCCGAGGGCACGCCCGAGCAGGTAGCCAGGGTCGCCAATAGCTATACTGGCCAGTTCCTCAAAAGAATGTTATGAGCAGTCCCGACACACTACAAGGATTAAGCTTTGAAGCGGGACTCTATGAGGTAATTATTGAATCCCAGTGGCTTGAACGGGCCAGGCGGTTACGTAGGGAGCGGCCAGGAACCGTTGAGTACCGGAACGCCTGGGACAATTACGTCATTATTACGCTTGAGAAAGCAAGACAAAGTAACCTTCATCCATCGTCTATTGAGCTTAACGAGGCCTTTGACGAGGGGCGGGCACGCGCCGCATTAGAAGATGGCTCCCAGCTTTCCGGCCGGCTCGGATTTTCTCCGGAAACCTGGACGGCGCAGATCCGCATGACCTTTAGCCGGATCGTTATACCCTCCGGACACGATTTGCCGCAGGACGGCTTAACGTTACTGGCACTTCTCGATGACGGTATTGCTACCTACAGGGAAGGGTAAGAACCCATTCCAGTCGTGCGCCTCCTCCCCCCTACAGATTATGAACTGCAAGTGAATCGCAAAGGGAGACCGCTAGGTCTTTCCTTACTTCGTCTCTTTGACTCTGACCTTGCCTTCGAGCTTGCGTTTCAGGAAACGCATCAGTTTCTTGTTGCGGAAGAGGTGGACAATGGCCGGGCCGAAGGTCAGCAGCATTGCGGCAGCG
>JBGTNV010000093.1:0-3532 GCA_041742875.1 Saccharimonadales bacterium (SeqCode)
GGGGTTCAAGTGTCTACGGTCGCGGCAAAGTCGATCAAAACATCGCTGCCAGTAACAATAGCCCAGGCTTCAATCATCCCGCAAAGCATTGTCTACGGTAAACCGGACAGAGTGACCATACAAACCGGTCAGCCGCTGACCGGTGCCAATGCTGTGCTGGAAGCAATCGGGCAGGGTGACGTACGCTCGGCTATTGCCACCAAAACAGAGGTAACCGGCTCATCGATTGAAGTGATGTTTGCACAGCCGCTGGCCCGCGAATCAAAATATGAACTGACAGTAAAACACGCCACCAGCCAGGATAGCGGCTATCTCGAAAAACCATACGTTCTGCCATTCACGACGTCGGGTGGTCCTAAGGCCCAAAAAGTTAATATAGGTAAACGTTCGATCGGTTTACAACCTGGCAACCTGGTAGTGACGTTCGACCAGACACTAAAGCAGGATGTCGATTACTCCAAACTTGTCAGCCTGACGAGCGGCGGAGCCGTACAGACGGTGGCGGTAAGTTCTATGGGTGACACGCTGACAATCCGTCTGCAGCAGCCGTTGGCTCTCTGTGCCAAGATAGATCTTCGGATAGCCGGCACTATATCTAATACCTACGATGTCGGGGGAAATATTGCCTGGTCGCATCAATCGCGTGCTATTTGCTACACTATCTCAACAATCGGCCATTCGGTGAACGGACGTGCCATACATGCCTATCGGTTTGGCGCCGGGGCTAGCAAAATCCTGTATCTTGGCGCCACCCATGGCGATGAACGCGGCACGAAGTACCTAATGGATAATTGGATTGACGAGCTGGAAGCTGATCCCGACAGAATTCCGGCTAACCGCACAATACTGGTAGTGCCGAACCTTAACCCCGATGGTTTTGCAGCCAATAGCCGGCGCAATAGCAGGGGTGTCGATCTTAACCGGAACTTTCCGGCCGATAACTGGAAATCCGATGTCACTATGCCAGGCGGACAGCTCGTCCAAGCCGGCGGCGGCAGTACAGCCCTATCAGAACCGGAGTCGCAAGCAATCGCCGGCCTGGTTCAATCAGAAAGACCGCGGCTGGTACTAACATACCATAGTGTCGGTTCGCTGGTTCAAGCCAATGGCTCCGGTGATTCGGACGCGCTAGTGAGCCTGTACGCAGCCATTAGCCGGTACTACGTCTTGCCTATCTCCGAGAACGATACCGCGTTTCATTACGACACTACGGGCGCGTTTGAAGATTGGTTGCATGACGAACTTCAGATTCCGGCACTGCTGATAGAACTTAGCAGCCATGGAAGCTCCGATTTCCAACGCAATAGGGAAGCAATGTGGAAAGTAGCTCAGCGCTAGAAGCGATTACAAAATATTGTTGACGTAAGCAGTACAGTATGCTATCATAAGCGGTAAGTTCGAGTGGAGCTAGAGGGTTTGCTGAATGATATACGAGTATCGTCGGCAGGCCTTTTTTGTTTATCGGATTATTCTGCCTAACGTGAGTTTGAGCAGCGAAATCCGCAACTTGGATAGTACTAAGTAACCATTGTTCACAGGTATTACACGTTTAGTGCAGTTTGGGATGAAAAGCGAGCACCGGAACGTAATCGTACCAGCAGTACGATGGGCACAACGATCGAACGGGGAGCACAGTCTTTTCGTCCAAAATGTGCAAACGCGTAATACCTGGTTCACTAAATACACGGGAGGCTGTAATGGCTGGAACTAAGACTGGCGGCAAGAGCGCTGCCGCAACCAACAAAGCTAAATACGGGGCAGATTTTTATTCTAAAATCGGCGCTAAGGGCGGCAAGAAAGGCCGCACCGGCGGTTTTTTTGCTAACCGCGAATTGGCTCGTATTGCCGGCGCTAAAGGCGGCCGCATTAGCCGCCGCACCAAAAAAGTTGACGTCGAAGCCTAGGCTTCTCCGCTCAACCAAAAAAGCCCGGGTATATCCCGGGCTTTTTTGGCGCGCGGCCTTATTAGAAATGTGAAGAGAAAACCGGGACAGATTCGCCTTTGGCCGTAGCCGTAGTCTGACGGTAGGGGCGGCAAAAGCGCGAGGCCGTAACGCGCCAGGTAGCGCGGCAATTGTGGCACCGGTATTCGGGTATATCGTCCATTTGCAGGGCTTTGGCGGTGCACGAGGGGCAGATCGAGCGGCGGTAGAGCCAGTCACGGTAGCTGTCCAGGCAATCCTCGACATGACCATTGTCGATGCTGATGCCGTATTGTCCGGCCAGCAGCTTGGCACGTTCCCAGGCGGCGACTTCCATTTCCAGCAGCTCGAAATCGAGCTTATAGCGCCTGTGGGCAAGCAAAGCGTGTCCGGTTTCATGCAAGAGCGAAAAGACCGCCGTAGGCCCCGCAGCGTCCTGCTTATAGAAGATTTGGCCCGCTGGACTTTCATCGGGAGACCAGCAGAATGTTTTACCAATAGCGAATCGTAATTGCGGATAATCTGCGCGGATAGAAGACAGTAGTCTATCCATAGACTTGCCTGGCTAAATCATAACAGCCGAAGATGACAGCTTGTTCAGGCCGTTCGGCGGCCTTTATTTCGGGTAACTGGATCATCGGGTTGTCATATCGCAGCAGGTATTCGTCCAGAAAATCGCCGTATTTGTCATAATGCGTCCCAACGCTGCCGCCTAATACCACAATATCCGGATTTAGGACGGCAATCAGGTCGATTAGGCCGATGGCGATATTACGGGCAATCGCCCGTAAACTCCGGTCGTCGTCAATATCACTGAGAGGTTTGTCGTATTTGCGGAAAATAGCGCCACCGGAGGCGAAGTCCTCCCAACGCTGGTATACACCCTGGTGCTCAAGTAGCATATGGCCGCCCTCATTGTTGGCGAGCTCAGGGTCGATCTGCCTGTCGACGATGTAGGCGGTACCAATTCCAGTACTGATTGTAACGTACAGGACTTTGCGCTGATGCTTAACGAGCATGGCTTCTGATAATCCGGCTAGCTTGGCGTCGTTTTCGACTACAACCGGACACTTGGCTATATGTTCTACGTCAGCATGAATGGGTACATTATGCCATTTCAGATGAGGAAACGCCTTGCCAATACCATGCTGGCGGTCGATCAATGCCGGGATGCCAATAGCGCAGGCTTTAAAGTCCTTTGTTGATAATTTTGCCACATGCTCTGATAATTCGGTGAGGAATTCTGCATAATTCTGCGGGGTCGGGAAACGGAACTGCTCTTGGACGGCGCCATGCATATCCAGGCTGGCAACCAGCGTCTTTGTACCCCCCACGTCTATGCCTAAATACATTATTCTTATAGTGGCAGAGAATGCGGTCGGGAGTCAAGGGACACAGTGCTTGTCTCCTGGCCTCATACAAAGTATAATAAAGGTAATCTTGCAGAGGTAGTCGGCTATTGTCTAAAAACAATGCCCCCGCAGCTGTTAGAAATACATTTCGAAGGAGGCATGCGGAACATGTCTACAAGCACAAGTACTACTACAGCTGTAAAATCAGCTACAAAATCAACAATCACGATGGATGAATTGCTGGCGTCGCAAGATGTT
>JBGTNV010000094.1:0-2580 GCA_041742875.1 Saccharimonadales bacterium (SeqCode)
GCATATACATGCTGGCATGTATATGCTGAGCAGCGAGGCAAGAGGCGTAGCCGATGCATCGGAGCGGAAGTATTCGGGCGAAATGTGCAAAATGCGTAAGTCCTATCTACGCCCTAGTATATCCTACCGGCCAACCTGACCCACATGCACTTTTTCCGTATTCACCCGTTCAGCCCGGCACTCGGCACACAGCCCGCCGGCCTCTATGACATGACTGTCGGTTTCGAAGCCGTAGGTTCGACAGAGAGCTGCTAAGGCCTGCTCAATGCCGGGCATCGTAATGGCTACGGATTTGCCGCAAGCGTTGCAGGTGAGGTGATGATGATGTGAGTCATAGCTGTCAGTCAGTTCGATTAACCGCTTACCGCGGATAATGCGCTCCTCGACCACCCTCAATTCACGAAGCATGATAAGCGCCCGGTACAGACTCGCCCGGTCGGCTACGGCAGCATTATCCTGCATAAACAGCGGCACCGAGACCGGCCCGCTGCCCTGTAGATACTGGAACAACAGCGTCCGCGATTTCGTAACGCTCCGCCCTTTCTCCCGCAACAAGGCATGGAACTTGGCAACAAATTTGTCGGTCATAACAAAAATTGTATTATTTTTGCGAACTATTTGCAAATAACTGGGCATGCAGTTACCTTGTACCTATGAGATCTATCATTGAATTAGGAAAACAGGGCGGGGACAATCTAGGGAATTATGACACTCCGGGAGCAATTGAAACGGATACCGAATTACTAATGATGCTCACCGGCATTAAGGAAGCGTTCCCGCAACAAATCATAGAAGCCGAGACGGACGAAGGTATCAAGCGCAGCCTGGGGGTTAGGGTATTGCCGCTGTATAAAAGCAACGTATTCGCATTGGCACACCGCTTGGCCGCCTACGAACCGATGGTATACGCGCAAAGCGGCGGCAGGCGGGTTATGGGCATGCTGTCGGCGAATTTTAACGAATCCGGCGAATACCGGCTGCCGTCTATCAAGATTATCCCTTTGCAAACCGCTTATCCGCTCACTAACACCCTCAAACCGGACGCCCGGATGGGCACGATGTTAAGCGCGGCCGTAGGAGGCGAACGGCAGGGAGTTGGCGGGCACACCGGCCGGGTTGCGAGCGACTTGGAACACAAAGCTACCATATTAGGAGCAGTCTCGGTCGGCGACGCTTCTTTGGCCATCAGCCATGCAAACCATGGGGTTCGCAGCACTAGTTCGGTTGCCACGGGGCTGACAAACGGTACACTGGGGAATTTATACGAGAAAAACGACTCGGTAAGCGACTTTCCCGGCTACGGCAGTCCGCTGACGATCCATGAAGCAACCGCTGCTCCGACCGACATGCTCTTTATACCGGATAGCTTCCTGGATAGCGAAGAAGCCTTTGGCGGCTACTATGCCGGTGCGCCGCGTATTATGCTCGGCGCCGGCCAGCAAGCCCTCTACTTGCGGCATGGGACTGCCGTTATCCGCAACCAGATAGCGGCTATCTCCAAGAGGGTAGTCTAGCACTATGACGCACGGTTTCGAACAACCGGCCGCACCGACGTTTGACGCGGAGTTTTTCGCTAACCTTGGACAGGAAATGGAAGACATCAGCCTCCAGACAGCCGCCCAAGACGCACTGGCGGGCATTTTGACAATCAAGCACGCCGACGGCCAGGAAAAAAGTTTCCAGCAAATAAAAGACGAAGCTGAAACATTCTTTGCCAACCCGCTGGTCGCGGACGACATGCGGCTAATCGAGTCGCTTTCCATGCAATACGCCGATTTCTGCGCGTCGCATGGGCTTGACGGCTCCAGCAGTATGAACGAAGGCTCCCTCGGCAAGGTATACGAGCAAGGAACGCGGCATGACGATGGCCACGACCACGGCAACGACGGACACCATGGCAGCTTGGGCCGGGCTAAGTCAAAGGGGAAGAAAAAGAAGCCCCCGCACGAACGGCCCAACAAACATACTCCCCGGAGTTTCAATGAATGGTTCGCAAAGTATTTCAAACAAAAGACGGTTATGCGGTAACGCGGCTCCGCAGGTACGGGCAGAGGGTTTTCAGCTGATCGAATTCGACATGCACATTATGCCTGGCCGCGAGTGACCGAAAGCATAACTATTACTATATCCTAGAATATGTACCTTTACAAACCCAGATAGTCTGCGTATGCTACAAAGGTAAGGAGCGTTATGCTTAGCACCAGAGAGATTTTTTTCGTACAAGCACTCGATCCTCCGTTGGAAGAAATTAAACAGTTGCTGCTACAGCCCGCGATAAGGGAAGCGGGAAGCGGGAAGCGGGGTCAGGGCAGAGTTGACACTTCGATCGAGCCTAGGAATGATGGGGAGAGTAGCGGTTGCCTACTTCAACCATCATCACGATAATCGCCAGACGGTCATGCCGTTCGAAATCCCCGGGCAGGAGACCGAGTATGGTGCCGTCATGCGCATCGGCGACGATTTGCAGGTAATATTTAACTAAGAACCTGTTCAAGATCTCTCCCCGGTCGCTGTTTGTGCATCCTGGTGAGGCGAGAAACTGTTTTCGATGAGGAAGCGTACCTTAATGGTACGCTGACG
>JBGTNV010000095.1:0-5115 GCA_041742875.1 Saccharimonadales bacterium (SeqCode)
ATAAATCGCTATAACGTTCAATGATATGCCTTACAGGCATGGTAATCTCCTGGTTCAGCGCTTCTTCCAACGTAATCCATACCGGAGAGTCACCCTCCTCCCTTACATGGATAGATGGAACATCATTGTTAGTTATTAGTAAAAATGCATGCCATACATGCGCGTCAGAGCCTTGGCAACATGAATCTCCTATGATGTTTTCAGTAGCTATATTAGTCAGGTTGCCAGCCAGCCCCACTTCTTCTTCGAGTTCACGCTGGGCAGCGAGTTCTGGACTTTCGCTTTTGTCCACATGGCCGGATGGTACGGTAAGTGAATAAGGAAATACGTGGCGACGAAAGAATAGAAACTTACCAGCAGCGTTGCGAACAAATACACCACTGCTCTCATGCCAGTACTCACCATTGTCAGCTAACCACCAGTTAATGCCTGGATCTATCTTTATCCAGCGATCATACATCTTATTGCAGTTTCCACAAAAGTACCGGGTCTTGTTCTCAACTTTCCACCGTTCTACCGCTTCGCTATGACAGACAATACAGTACGAATGTACGTGCCCGTCATCACGCCAATCAAAATCGAGTTTCATACCCACATTGTACCTGTTTTAGAGTCTTCGCATCCAATTTATACTTAAGTATCCTCGGGCTCTTGTATTTTGAGGCAAGTCCGTCTAATGTATTCAGCTAGCACGTAACGATTTGAGAGTGGACTTGAGATACGCTAAATGACATCGGAACAATATGTATTTATAGACAGGAGCGAACGTACATCTTACTTCCATGAAGATGTTAGTCGGTATGAGTATGACCCTACATTGGGTAGCGATATTGAAGCTACCGTATTAGTGAAATGGGATAACCAGCGTGACCACGATAATAATCTTCGAGCGTTAGGACGTGTAGGGTGGAATGTAGCACAGGGAAACGCCCTTGCACCTAGCCCACGTAGCAGACACCGATACTTCGGCGGTTTCATTGTTAAGGCGACTCTCGATTGCGATATATTGTCACCAGAGACGGTAGTAGCCCAGCCCGCTTTACAACCCTCCGGTGCAGATACTAGGCATGACGGACAAACCGTGTACGCTTGCGGTAACCAATTACTGCTGTCTCCCGATGGTGAAGTAAACAACATAACAGCGACTATCGATAATCCGATGTTCGCCCGGCTTCATTCTGCCTCATTTAGTAGCGACGGTGAGCGGATGCTTACTGCGTCGTCGTCCTTAGATATGCTTTACGGGCTTCGGGCTGAAGATGGAGAGACAGTCTGGTCTATGGATCTGTGGTCAGAAACTCCTCACAACAAAAATGTCATGGGACAAACTTTTTATCGGAGCCAATCTCAAGAAACCACAGGCTTCCTGCTTAACCCTTCCTCTTTTGACTTGAAAGATAACGAACAATTGCGGGATGCGGAATGTGTCATTGATGATCCATCAGTCTATAGGTGGCTTGGACTTGCCACAGCCCTCACGCCTGTATTCATCAATGCTGTTGATTATGAAAACGACAGAATTATTCTGGCTACGAGTTTCGGCAGAGGTGAAGCCTGGAGGATTGATCGTGAAAAACGACGGGTAGAAGTAGTAGCTAAGGAGTTGGGGCGCCCACACGGTCTCCATGTCGATAGCGTAACGGGCAGATACTTTATGAGCGACACTCTGAAAGAAAGAATCCTGTTTCTAGATAGCAACTTGAAACATGAACGGGCGCTCGACCTATCCCAACTAGGAAATCGGAAGACAGGCCTTGAGAATTCTCGTTGGCTTCAATACACAACCGAGCTAAAGCCAGGTATTTTCTGCGCAGCTATGACCTCGCGACAAATGCTCACATTACTAGACCCCATCAATGGAGCGAGACGCGACATCGCTATAGACCCTGACTGGGCCATACAAATGGTCGTACCACGATAAACAATAAATTTAATTGGAAATCAATAGCGCCTTGAACTTCAGGCTCGTAATTAATTATTCTCCGCCCCATACCATCTCTGTTATAATTTACGCATTATGAGTTCGCTTCAAATCGGAGTTGCATGAGCGACAAAAAAAGCTCTGTCACGAAGCTAAAAGCCCCATCAAAACCACCAGAGAAGCCGCTAGGCGAGATTCTGCGTGAAGCCACCAGCAAGCCGATGCCGAAGGGTTTAGTAATCGCCCTGCTGGTGGCTTTGGGCATTTCCGCGTTAAGCCTGGTGCTGGTGGAAGTTTTCGGCGGGGCTGAGAAGTTCCGGGGCTGGATCGAGGGTGCCGGACCGTGGGCGCCGCTGGCATATATCGGCCTGAAAGCGGCAACCTATGTAATAGCGCCCTTAAGCGGTACGCCGGTAAAACTGGCCGGCGGCGCACTGTTTGGCTTCTGGGAAGGTGCAGCCCTGGTGCTGATTGGTGACATGCTAGGAGCAAGTTTGAATTTCTGGATCGCCCGGCTGTTCCGTGATCGCGGCATTGCGCGTATTGCCGGCCCTAAGGCCATAAAACGAATCGATGAGCTGACCGAACATGTCGGCGGCTGGCGGGCGCTGCTGGCGGCGCGGCTGCTGCTATCCTCGCTGTACGACTTCATTTCCTACGCCGCCGGCCTGTCCAACCTGCCCTTCCGGCAGTTTTTCTGGATTAGTTTGCTGGCCGGCATCCCCTCAACCCTCATATCCGTGTGGGTGGGCGATGCCGCCGTAACGAACAAGCCGTTCCTTTACGGGCTGTTCGTTTTTAGCGCACTAGCACTAATCGCCACATTGTTCTTGCACCGAACAGCGGCGAAAAAAGATTAGCTGACCGCTGACCGGGGGATGTAGCCGCTAAATCACGCTATTGTACTGAGATTGGAATACTATTTTATTCTTCCGATACAGGATTGGTATCACCCGGCCGCTGCGATCCGATTAATTCCGGACTTTTGGCACGGCGAAGGACGCGGTGGCGGAGTTTTGCCGGTTCGTGAAGCTCTTTGTATTTGCGTATGGAATGTTTGAGTTTTTCTTCGGCAATATCGACTGCAGCGTACATATTGACAGTGGTTTCATGCACCGTAATCGTTTCTTCGGGGACATGCAGGATAATTTCACAGGAGTGCTGCTTTTTGTCCCGGGCCCGGGATTCGATAATTTTGACCTCGGCGAATGCCGATTTGCGAACCTTGCGCGGTATGTACCGTTGCAGTCTGCCGATCTTCTGGCCGATGTAGCGCTTGAGCCTATCATCGACAGGTGCGTGCACACCGCTGATTTCTATGCGTAACATGTGGTTGTTTGCTCCATTATACTTGCCTCTTATATACTTTTATATCTGTTAGACATTGTTATATCTGTTTTTTGCCGCCCATATACGGCCGCAATACCTCCGGCACTATAATGCGGCCGTCGGCGGTCTGGTAGTTCTCGGTAATCGCGGCCAAAGCCCGGTTGGTGGCAAATGCCGTCGCATCGTTGGTATGCACGAGGCCGATAGTGCCGTCTGCGCGGCGCACGCGGGTTTTCAAATCCCGGGCCTGATAGTCGGTCATGTAGTCGGCAGTGTGGGTCTCGCGGTAAGCGCCCTGCCCCGGAAACCAGCACTCGATATCGACGCCGCGGGCATTGGGCTTGCCAATATCAAAGGTGGACTTCTGCAATACCCGATACGGCAAGCCGATTTGCCGGACCAAATATTCCTGGATGGCTATCTGCAACTTGTGCTCGTCTACCCCGGTTTCCGGCGTACTGAAGACTTCCATTTCCAGCTTGTCGAACTGGTGCCAGCGCAACATACCTTCGGTGTCTTTGCCATAGGTACCGGCTTCCCTCCGGAAACTTGTCAAAAAACCGATATAGCGCACCGGCAGCATCTCTTCCGGCAGGATTTCGTTCCAGTACATGGTACACAGCGTATGTTCGGCGCTGGCGTTGAGCCAGAGGTCGTCATCGGCTAGTTTGTAGGTCACCTCTTCCGCATTGAGCCGGGCCGAGGCCACATACGGTTCAGTACGCAGCATGGCCGGCGGCAACACCGGTGTAAACGGCTTTGCAACGACATTCAATTCATTCTCTTCGATCAATTTCTGCAATATTCTTTCATCGCCCAGGGTTGTCATGACAAACTGCATGATGGCCAGTTGCATACGGACCAGGTCGCCTTTCAGGTATCCGAACCGGCTGCCGGCAATTTTTGCCGCCCGCTGTTTGTCGAGCATATCCCGCGGCTCCAGGATTTCCCAATGGTTTTTGGGCGTAAAATCGAACTGGACCGGTTCGCCGACCGTTTTGGCCACCACATTATCATCTTCGCTGCTGCCGACCGGTACGTCGTCCAGCGGCATGTTCGGCACGGACTTTAGCAACGGTTCGTATTTGTCGTCGATCAACTTCAGATCGGCCTCGAGCCGGGCCAGTTCTTCTTTCAGCTGCTTGCCGGCAGCGACTTGTTCATCGGATGGCCGGCTGCCGGCCTTCAGCACGCCCGCTCGCCCCGAATGTGTCTCTGATATTTGATTGCGGCGGCGGCGCAGTTCGTCGATCTGCGTTAGGCGGGTACGCCGCTCGCTGTCTAATTCCAGCAACTGCCGGATATCGACTTCGTAGCCTTTTTGTTTGGATTTTTCCTGTACGATGTCCGGATTGTCACGGATAAATTGGATGTCTAGCATGATTATTCCTCTTTATTAGGAGATTAAAAGCTTGAAGAAAGAATAAAACTATACGCTAAGGCCGTCGCGGCGCTCATTCCCAAACGCCCGACGGCCGCATACTTGCCGATGAAACGAAGAGCACCAGTGCTACGCGAACGATTTTCATACTTTAAGTATACCACCGCTTTGACTCGGCACCCGCCAGGCTAAACCCATACCTATTTTTTCCGTGCTCACCCGTTCGCCTTTGCCTCACTTGCAAGCCCCCAAAAGCTATTGGGGCGGAAAAAATAGGTATGGGTTTAGCATCAAGGTAACCGATGCACTATAGCAGCCGAACAAACAAGCGACGTAAAGCCGACTTTACTAGACAGCCGCCCGACAGGCTGTCTATACTCCAGCGCACCGGCACATCTCGATAATTCAGACAGGAGCACAGAGGCATGGGATTGGAAATCACTATACATCAGGCGCAAACCAGCATCCTGCGCGAGCTGTTGTT
>JBGTNV010000096.1:0-2827 GCA_041742875.1 Saccharimonadales bacterium (SeqCode)
CAATCCCGAAACCGCTCCGGATAACAAAGTACTAAGCCCGGACGAAACCGCAGATACCGGATCGGCGGAGCAGGGCAAAGCGGCCGCTGGCGGGGATGGTATCGGCTCTGCCGCGGCGTCGGATGGTGAAGCTGTGCCGGCAAAGAAGTTCTTTTTATCACGGCGGTCGATAATCATTATCACGGCGGTCGTCTTGATAATGGCGGGCGGCGCGGTATGGGCCACCCGGCAAAATCAGCGCGACGACGAGGCCTCGAAAGCCAAAACGCAGAATACGGCTATGTCGCTTGAATCCCAGGTTGACAAGGCAAACGCTTCGGGAGATTACAAGGCCACTGTAAAACTACTGGAAAGTAAGGATCAAAGCGACCCCAAAGTTAAGCTGTTGCTTGCCGCTGCCTACGCCAACGCCAACGATTACAATAAATCCCTGGCGTTATTCGATTCTCTCGACGCCAGTAACCAGTTGTCAGGCGTCAATACGATAACCGCCGCCGAGACTGCGGAAGCCATAGAAGACTACAAGTATGCCATTAAGTTTTATGAAAAAGCCAAGGTACGGCTCCAGGCGGAGAAAGAGCCGTTCGCGAAGGCCGAGATCCGGCGTTGTGATAAGAAAATCGCGGAACTGAAGCAAAGAATATGATAGGGCGTAAGATATCGGCAAAATACAGGAATGCCGTTCTAACCGGGCTAGCGGTTTGCGGAGCGTTAGCCGCCGGAACAGTACTCTATCCCGCAATCGTTAGTGCAGCTGATCCATGTACGCCGTATGGCCGTATCTGCAAAACCGGGTTTTTCTCCGGCCTGCACCTTACCGATCCGGATGATTTATTCCTCTTGGGCTACGAAGCCGATGACATTGGAGAGTTTCTTAAGGAGGCTGTTGACAACTTGGAATGTAGCTCTACCGGCAGGGCGGACAGCCGCTTGCTTGATCAGACTGATCGGAAGAGTACAAGCATGGCGTTTATAGTGCTGACAATGCTGGGTGTAAAGGCTGACACTGCGAGCAAGGATCAGGCTTGCGTACGATTTCCCGAGTGGCGGGACCGCGTAACGCAGTACGACAACGCTAATCTCGTCAGGTACAATGAGTTGCGCAGCAGCGAGGGCCTCAGTGCGTTCTATTCCGATGAGCCTGTTGAAGATGTGGCATTGGCCGTTTACAACGTTACGGCGGTTAGTATCGTGTTCTACGCGCAAGACGGAAGCGGTGCGTTGTATTCGATTAGGCGCAGTGCCGGCAGTCCTATCGGCGAGCTTGGTGCTTTGACGCCTATAACACAGCCGCCAGCCAACCCGTCCCCCAATCCGCCTAGCCCGTCCCCAGGCCCTCCCGGTCCCAGTCCGTCCCCGTCCCCGTCCCCGGCACCTAGTCCGTCGCCGCCGCCGGTGCAGGCAGATGCCAACACTACCAGTCCGTACTTTATTGTGCGCGGCGGTGATGTCAGCGCCGGACCTGGAATGAGCATTGGCGGTACGGATTGTGCCGTACCTGCTGTACCGGAAGGCGGTGCAGTCGGCTGGAACCGGGGCGGTGCCGGCAGTTTTGGCGGTGCCGGTACACAATACGCCGCGTTTGTGCTGAATCATTTGCAGGATTTTGCCACCGCGCAGGGCAGTGCCGCGGCACCGACCGGGTTAGCTTTCGCCAATACGGCGGCCGGTTTGATCGACCAGAACCGCGGGCTGTTCGGCGGTAAGTTTGCCGGCGGTAACTGCGTGCCCGATTACTATGCCGGTGCGACACCCCCGAATACGCATACCGGAGAGCGCTTGCTCAGTTCGCTGCCCGGTTTCCCGGCCGGCGGGGCTATCCCGAACGGCAGTACTCTGACGTACTATGTCGACGGTGATTTGTACATAGACAGCAACGTCAGGTTTAGCGGTAATTACCCGGGTCTTGCCAGCATTCCGTCATTTTCACTGGTTGTCCGGGGCAACATCTTAATAGACCGGAATGTCACGCAGCTCGACGGTATCTATATCGCCCAGCCGAGCAACAATCCGGTAGCAAAGGGTATCATCTTTACATGCGCCACCGACAGTGTGCCGCCGTTCCTGCCAATCGGATTGAACAGAAACCTCCATGATACGTGTAACACAGTCCTGACAGTTAATGGAGCGTTGTCGGCACGTCAAGTCTGGCTCTTGCGGTCATTTGGCGACCTTGCCGGTGATCCGGCCGAAAGAATCAACTACACGCCGGAAATATGGCTGACTATAAGAAGCGGCACCGGCGGTTTAGAGCGGGCGGGCTACGACGCCATAACCAGCTTGCCGCCCGTACTGTAAGGGCCACTGGATTTATCGAAAGTGCTTGCACGCAAGCATAAAGCTTATGCTATACTAGGAGTAATTATGAGCATACTGAGTGGGGTATCCACGTTTTTCGGTCTAGATATTGGCACCACGGCGATTCGTGTTGTCGAGCTTCAAGGCAGCGGACAGGCACGGTCACTCGTCAAACACGCTTTCTTGCCGATTGACAGCAAAATCGTAGTAAGCGATGCCCCGGCCGACCAACTGCGGCTTGGCCAGGCTATTAGCGAATTACTGAACCATGCCCACATGTCTACCCATAATGTTGCCGTCGGCGTGCCGTCGCAGCGGGTGTTCACGACGCTTGCCGACTTTGACCGCTTGCCGAACGACGAGCTTGCCAAATCTATCAAATACCAGGCCGATTCACTCATTCCGACACCTTTGGACGTATCGAAGCTGGACTGGGCTGTGCTGGGTGACTCGCCGAAAGATCCGGCCAAAGTGGAAGTATTGCTGTCCAGCGTACCGAACGCGTTTATTGAGCAGCGGCTAGATTTGC